>CBDUIO010000079.1:0-9342 GCA_965367355.1 uncultured Flavobacteriaceae bacterium | reverse complement strand
AAACAAAAAAATCCTAAACAAACCGTTTAGGATTTTTTGTGGTACCTCCAGGAATCGAACCAGGGACACACGGATTTTCAGTCCGTTGCTCTACCAACTGAGCTAAGGTACCAGTCTCTTCCCGATAGCTATCGGGATTAAGGTTGCAAATATATATTCAATTTTGCTATTCGCAAAACAATTCCATATAAAATTAGTCTATTCTCAAGTTCTAAATTCTATTTAATTGTGGTTTGTACTTCGCCATCATTTAATTTGCATTTCGACACTGTAAATTACGTCTCGTTTTGTAATTTTACCGCAATTTCGGGATAAATGAATCTAATTATAGACGTAGGAAATACTAATGTAAAGCTGGCTGTTTTTGAGAATAATAAATTGCAGCATAAGGAGGTAATAAAATCATCCCGAATTTTATCTACTATTAAAAAGTTGATCAAAAAATATCCTGATTTAAAAAGAGCTATCATTTCATCAGTTGGAAGGTTAAATGAATCAGTTTTAAATAAGATCCGATCTCAAATTAAACTTCTGGTTTTAAACTCCAAAATAAAATTACCGTTTAATAATCAATACCAAACACCAAATACTCTTGGAGTAGACAGGATTGCTCTCGTGAGTGCTTCAGCAATGTTGTATCCTAAAAAAAATGTATTGATAATAGACGCAGGAACTTGTATAACATATGATATTATAACTAAAGAAAACAACTATTTAGGTGGTGCTATTTCACCGGGAATTGCATTGCGATATCAAGCACTTCATAATCTAACTGCTAATCTGCCGTTATTGAGTATAAAGCAACCAAAAAATCTAATTGGAAGCAACACGAATGAATCTATCCATTCAGGAGTAATAAATGGGGTTTTAGGTGAAATTAATTGTGTAACTAATGATTATGAGAAAAATTTTAAAGAATTAACAGTTATTTTAACAGGTGGAGACGCAGAATTTTTGTCAAAGCAATTAAAAAGTAGCATATTTGCGAACTCAAATTTCCTTTTAGAGGGTTTAAACTATATTTTAGAACACAATTTAGGTAAATGATCAAAAAACTTTTATTAGTTTTAATTGCTTTAACAGCATTTAATACAAAAGCCCAGCAAGGCACAACGTCGCCATATTCATTTTATGGAATTGGGAGTTTGAAATTTAAAGGTACAGTTGAAAATAGAAGTATGGGAGGCCTAAGTATATATACTGATAGCATTCATATAAATTTAAAGAATCCTGCAGCTTATGCAGGATTGAATTTGGCATCTTTTGGAGGAACAAACAGGCCTGTAAAGTTTACAGTAGGTGGAAGCCATAATTCACTTGAATTGAAAACCGATGATTCTGAAGAAAAAACCTCTACAACAACGTTTGATTATTTAGCCCTTGCGGTGCCTGTGGGTAAATTCGGATTTGGAATTGGGTTATTGCCGTATACAGCTGTTGGATATAAATTGGAAACTTATAATGAGGATGATATTACTAACAGATATAATGGAGAAGGAGGATTGAACAAGGTCTTCTTGTCATTAGGCTATCAACTTACCAATGATTTGAGTATTGGTGTAGATGCTAATTATGATTTTGGAAACATACAAAATAGTTCTATTGTTTTTCTTTATGATAATGATGGAAATCTGGTTCAATATCAGTCGAGGGAGGAAAACAGATCAGACCTTAGTGGATTGAATTATAATTTTGGAGTTTCTTATAAGAAAATGATAAGTCCAAAACTTGAATTGGTAGCAGGATTAACATACGCACCGGAATTCAACTTATCATCCATAAACCAAAGAGCTTTTTCTACCATATCAATAAACGCATTTACAGGAGCGGAAACAGTACAGAATACCATAGATGATACTTTGAGTGAAAATGAAGAAGAAACAGATTTGACGATCCCTTCAAAGTATTCTATTGGAATTGGTCTGGGAAAACCAAAGACTTGGTTTTTGGGAGCAGAATATTCCTCTCAAAATACAAGCACATTTTCAAATGAATTTCTTGGTTCGGCAGGATCGGTTTATGAAGATGGTTCAACGGTCAGCATTGGAGGCTTTGTAATACCTAATTATAAATCCTTAACAAGTTACTGGAAACGGGTTGTTTACAGAGCAGGTGTAAAAATAGAAAAAACCGGTTTGAACATTAATTCGGAGTCAATAAATGAGTTTGGCATATCTTTTGGAGTAGGCTTACCAGTTGGAAGTGTTTTCTCCAATACAAATTTTGGTTTTGAAATAGGTAAAAGAGGCACAACCAGCAAAAATTTAGTACAAGAAAATTTTGTAAACTTTCAATTAAGCTTATCTTTAAATGATAGATGGTTTGAGAGAAGAAAATATGACTAACAGCTTTAAATTTAATATTATGAAGACGAAAATTACATTATTAATCGCAGTTCTGATTTTAGGGCTAAATTTTGGATTAGCTCAGCAAGATGAGGAATGTATGACGAATTTATCCATCTTTAGTGAGTATGTAAAATCTAAAAATTACGATGCAGCTTTCGAACCATGGATGATTGTTAGAAACAAGTGCCCTAAGTTCAATAAAGCCATATATGTATACGGTGAAAAAATCTTGGACCATAAGATTGAAAATTCTTCAGGTGCCGAAAAAGTCAACTATCTAAAGGACCTGATAAAACTTTGGGATGAAAAAGCCGAGAATTATCCTAACGACGTTAAAAAAGGAGAACTGATTGCAGACGAAGCACAATTGATGTATGACGAAAAAGAGCTTCTGGGAAATACTGATTTGGAAATTTATAATATGTTTGACAAAGCATTCCGTGAAGATGCAGAATCATTTACAAATCCAAAAGGATTATATACTTACTTCTCTTTAATGGTGGATTTGTTTGATAAAGGACAAAAACCTGCTCAGGATCTATTTAATAAATATGATGATGTAGTTGATAAAATTAATGCAGAGATCAAAAACTATACAACAGATTTAAATAAATTGGTTGTCAAGGAAGAAGCCGGAACTGAGTTAACTAAAAAAGAGTTAAAATATAAAAAATACTATGAAAGTTATTTGAGTGCCTATGATAAAGTTTCCGGAAGTATTGATTCCAAATTAGGAAGCAGAGCAAATTGTGATAACTTGATTCCATTGTACAAAAAAGATTTTGAAACCAACAAACATGATGGTGTATGGTTAAAAAGAGCTGTGAACAGAATGGCTTCAAAGGAATGTACAGATGATCCGTTGTTCTTTAAACTGGTAAATGCATATCACAATACAAATCCTTCAGCAGATACTGCTTATTACCTGGGATACCTTAAGGATAAAGAAGGAAAAACAAGTGAAGCTATCAAATTTTATAATCAGGCCATTGACTTGCAACCGGACTCTTTTGAGAAGTCAAAAATATTGTACAAGATTGGTGATAAATTGAGAAAAAACGGAAACTATTCAGGAGCCAGAAATTACTACTATAAAGCTTTAAAAGAAAATCCTTCTATGGGTAAAGTTTATTTAGTTGTTGGGCAAATGTATGCAAGTAGTGCAAATAGTTGTGGTGATGATAACTTTACAAAGCGCGCTGTATATTGGAAAGCTGCCGAAGAATCAAGAAAAGCTGGTAGAGTAGATAGTAATTTATCAAGTACTGCAGCAAAACAAGCCGCCAATTACGAAGCAAAAGCGCCTAGCAAAAGTGAGATCTTTGCCAAAGGAAACGCGGGTGAAACAATAACTTTTAATTGTTGGATTGGAGGCAGTGTTAGAGTACCTAACATATAATGAAATTAAATTTAAAGTATATACTTCAAGGCATAGTCACAGTTTTTACTGTGACTATGTTTTTTTGTTGTGAAAGCAATTTTAAAGAAGTTCAGAAAATTGGGATTTCTCAAAATGAACCAATAGGCATTGCAGAAGATATCAATTTAAAATATACAGATTCAGGCAAAGTACAGGCACACCTGTTAAGTCCTAAAATGGTTGATTTTAGTAATTTAGACTTTCCATTTTCAGAATTTCCCGAAGGCATCACATTGTACTTATATGATTCGAAGAATCAAAAAAGTACTATTTTATCAGACTATGCCATTGTTTATGACAAAACAAACTTAATTGACTTGATGGGCAATGTGGTTTTGACAACACATGACGGAAAACGATTGGATGCTCATCAATTATATTTTGATCAGGAAAAAGAATGGCTGTTTACCAATAAACCAGTTAAATTTGCAGATAATGAACAAATAATCAATGGTAATGGTTTCGATTCAAACATGGATTTTACTAAATCAAGAGTATTGGAAATCACAGGAATTGTTTATCTTGACGAATAATTAAAAAGCCATTATTTATAATAAATTTTCCTATGAAACTACTAGGTTTTTTTCAGTATGTATATCTGGTATTTGCAGCACTTTTTTTATACGATGCATACGCACAATGGACCAATGATAACGGAAGCAGGGCATTAATGTCTTTATTGCTTGCAGCATTGGCAGTTTTTATTTTCTTTTTTAGAAAACGGTTCAGAAAAAAATTTGATGACCAGAGCAAACAATAGATTATGCATATAGATATAATTATTATTGCTATATCGTTACTTCTTTCAGCCTTTTTTTCGGGAATGGAAATTGCTTATGTTTCTGCCAACAAAATTCATATTGAAATTGAAAAAAAGCAAAATGATTTCGTTGCTAAGATTCTCACGAAGTTAACTAAAAAACCCTCAAAATTCATGGCAACTATGCTTATTGGTAACAATATTGCATTGGTGGTTTATGGATTTTTTATGGGAGATCTTTTAGTAAATTGGTTTCAATCATTCTTGCCATCAGACAGTGGATTTGTAAATGCGGCACTTGTAGATTTCAGCTTGCTTTCTCAAACTATCATATCTACTTTAATAATTCTAATCACTGCAGAATTCCTTCCTAAAGTATTTTTCCAGATATATTCAAACACCCTAATTAAATTTTTTGCAGTTCCGGCATATATGTTTTATTTGTTTTTCGGGATTATTTCAAGTTTTGTCATGTGGATCACAGATGTCATTTTAAGAAAATTCTTTAAAACCGAAGGCGATAATGTTCAGCTTGCATTTACAAAAATTGAATTGGGCAATTATATAAGTGAGCAAATGGAGTCTGTTGAAGAAAGTGATGACGTTGATTCTGAAATACAAATATTTCAAAATGCCTTGGAGTTTTCTGAAGTTAAAGCACGGGAGATCATGGTACCAAGAACTGAAATTACTGCGGTAGAATTGCATGAGAATCCTAAAAGTCTGAGCTCAATTTTTACCGATACAGGATACTCAAAAATATTGGTTTATAAAGATACGATTGATGATATTTTAGGATACGTTCATTCTTTTGAGCTATTTAAAAAGCCAAAAACAATCAAGTCCATAGTGCTTCCTGTTGAATTTGTGCCTGAAACCATGTTGATTAAGGATATTTTGAATAATCTTACTAAGAAAAGAAAAAGCATCGCTGTGGTCTTAGATGAATACGGAGGGACAGCAGGCATATTGACCGTTGAAGATATTGTGGAAGAACTATTTGGAGAAATCGAGGATGAGCATGATTCAGTAGAACTTATTGAAGAAAAGATCGATGATCTAAATTATAAATTATCGGCGCGTCTTGAAGTAGACTACATTAACGAAACATACAAACTTAACTTACCTGATGACGAAAATTATGAAACCATTGGAGGCTTAATTTTAAGTCATTTTGAGAAGATTCCAATGAAAGATGACGTTGTGATTATAGATAATTTTCAATTTACTATTCTGGATGTTTCTAATACAAAAGTGGAGCTTGTTCATCTTTCTATTCAGGTTAAGCCCTAAGTAATCATTTTTAACTTAATTATTCCCATTACTACTTTTATTATTAATTATAAAATGGTATTTTCGCGCACAATATTTTAACAACAAATTACCCAATGGCAGTTTTAAATAAAATTAGACAACGTTCACTTTTTTTAATCATAGTTATCGCCTTAGCTCTTTTCTCTTTTGTTTTAGCCGATCTTTTTAAAAACAGTGGAGCATTAACCAGTAAATCACAAAATATAGTTGCTACAATTAATGGTGTTGATATTTCTCGTGAAGACTTTTTACGTCAGGTTGAGGTCGCTCAAAGACAATTAGGTCCTTCTGCTACGACCACTCAAGCTATGAATAGAGTTTGGGACAGAGAAGTTCGTCGTGTGGTTTTGGAAACTCAATTCAATGAGCTCGGTTTTACAGTCGAGAACGAACAAATGAAGGATTTAATAAAATCCCGTTATGGACAAGATCCTACATTTTTAAATGACGAAGGTGTTTTTGATGAAGGAAAACTAAACGAGTTTTTAGCTAATTTAAAGATCAATGCTAAATCTGATGCCAATAGTTTCGCATTATACAATCAGTGGTTAGAAACAGAGGCTAATTTGGCCTTATCTGCTAAAGAACAGGCTTATTACAATATGGTAAAGGCAGGAGTTACGGCTACGGTTGCGGAAGGCAAAATGGAACATGAATTAGAAAATAATAAGGTCGATTTGAAATTTGTACAAATTCCTTATAGTTCAATTCCGGATAGTACGATTACTGTCAGTAAATCGGAAATAAGCGATTACATAAAGAAACATCCAAAAGAGTTTGAAGTTGAAGCTACCAGAAACATTAATTATGTTCAGTTTAAGGAAGAAGCAACTCTTGAGGATGAGAATGCGATCAATGAGGAGTTGTCCCAATTGCTAAGCGATAAAATAGAATATAATGAGGTGACAAAAAACAACGACACCATTCTAGGTTTTTCTAAAGTTAAGAATAATGAGAGCTTTGTTAATGTTATTGCTGGTTCAGATATAAAGTATGACGACAGATTCTTATTTAAAAAAGACATACCTGTAACTTATGCAGATAGCGTTTTTAAATTGAATAAAGGTGATTTATATGGGCCGTTTAAAGATGCTGGTTTCTATAAATTAACCAAAGTAGTTGAGGTTACTCAGTTACCTGATTCGGTTAAAGCAAGACATATTTTAATCCCTTTTGTTGGAGCTGCTAGTGCAGATCCTGTTAAGGTGACTCAAACCGAAGCAGAAGCTAAAGTGACTGCCGATAGTCTTGCAACAATATTAAAAAGAAATCGTTCAAAATTTTCACAATTCGTTAAGGAATTCTCTTCAGATCAGGGAAGTATAGAAAAGGAAGGTCGTTATGATTGGTATACTTATAATACCATGGTGCCTGAATTTAGAGATTTTACTTTTAAAGGAAAAACCGGAGATCTTGGAGTTGTTAAAACAGCCTATGGATTTCATATTATAGAAATTGAAGGCCAGAAGAATCCTCAGAAGGTAGTAAAATTGGCAACCATTGCAAGAAGGATACAACCATCTGAACAAACCATAGATAATGTGTTTACAAATACTTCCAAATTTGAAATTGCCATTGAAAATGCAGATTTCCAGGAAGTGGCTAGTAAAAATAACTATGTGGTTCGTCCGGTTAATGGCGTAAAACTTCTTCAGGAAAATATTCCTGGAATTGGTAATCAACGATCTATTGTTAAGTGGGCATTTGATGAAGAAAGAAAAGTAGGAGATACAGACAGATTTAGTCTTCCGGAAGGAGGCTATGTAGTGGTTCAGTTATCTGCCATCAATAAAAAAGGACTTATGAATGTAGAAGATGCTTCTGCAACGGTTATCCCAATTGTAAGAAAACAGAAAAAGGCTCAACAGATTATGAAGAGTATAACAGCAACCACTGTTCAGGAGCTTGCAGATGAGAAAAATCAATCTGTTAGAACTGCATTAGCTGTTAATATGAAGAACCCTACCTTATCTGGTGCAGGACGTGAACCTAAAGTAGTAGGAACTGCATTTGGATTAAAGGAAGGTGAAACTTCCGGATTGATAGAGGGTAATAATGGAGTCTATATGTTGGAAGTCACAAAAATCACACCGGCTGTTGAACTGGATAATTATCAGTCTTTTGCCAATCAAATTACAACAAGCAGGATGACATCTGTGAATTCATCGTTATTTAATGCACTGAAATCTGCAGCTGAGATTGAAGACAATAGAGCGCTAACGGTTCAATAAATAATTTACAATATTTAAAAAACCCTTTTGAGAGATCAAAAGGGTTTTTTTATAATATCATATTCTTAAAACTTATAATGGTAGGATATCCTTTCTCCTTAAAATAGTTCATATCCTCCAAATTTCCTGTAGCTAAAATAAAATCTCCACCCCATGCTCCAAGACTTTTAACAGCACCTTTAAATTCATTGAACAGGGTCTCCTTTACTGGTTTGGTTTTTATAACATCAGAAATTATTTGTTCATGATGACTTATAAGCTTTTCAAATTCTCTAAAATCAGTACAATTTAAAATGCTTTCAGTAAGATCATTAATCGAAGAAACATGAGATTTTATATCTTTTTTCTGAAGCTTGTACTTAGACACTGCTTTTCCACTATCTTGTTTTTGGTTTAGGTGGACAAAAAATAAATGATCACTAAAAGGGGGATTAAAATTCACAAGTTCTACATGTCTTGTATTTCCTTGGAGTTGATAGATTATAGGTGAATCACTTTGAGCACAAGCAATATCATATCCACTGCCACCAAATGTCAAAGCCAGAAGTTTGTAAGGATCAACTTGAGCCCAATTGGCAATATTATTTATTAAGGTTGATGAACTGCCCAATCCCCAAGATCTTGGGAATTCCAATTCTGTACTTATTTGCAAGCCATCACCTGATTTTAAAAAGTCTTTATTTAAGGAATGAGCGGCATTTAAAATGTCTGCCAATCTCATTGAAGTCTCATTTCTTAAATTCGGGATAATTTTATTATTGGCTATTTCAAAATAACATTCGAACCAAACCTGTTTTTTATCATCAAAACTTTTCCATAGAATTTGTTGGGTATTTATAGGTTGTACTTTTAAAGACTGTCCAAACTTGGTGGGTAGGGCAAGAGCAAGGGCGCCATCAAGAACAACATATTCTCCCGTAAGTAATAATTTTCCTCTGCTGTAAATGTTTTGCATACCCTTTAATTTCTGCTTCTTAGCTCATTTATAGCTTCAACAACAGCACTATGAGTGACAACATTGTTTTTAAAATGATCAATGATGGCAGTTTTTTCCGCTTCGTTGGCGTGGAATTGATTAAGGATATTCATCAAATGCATTTTCATATGACCTTCTTGTATTCCGGTTGTAACTAAGGATCTTATGGCCGCAAAATTTTGGGCTAGTCCTGCAACCGCCACGATTTGCATCAGTTCTTTAGATGTAGGGTGATGTAACATCTCTAAAGCCAATTTCACTAAAGGATGCAGGTTGGTCAATCCGCCAACAGT
>CBDUIO010000078.1:0-9348 GCA_965367355.1 uncultured Flavobacteriaceae bacterium | reverse complement strand
ATGAATTGAACGGATATCAGAAAAAACTTGAGGATCACTATAAAGACATGCAAGATATGGAGTTTACCATGCAAGATGGTAAGCTTTGGATATTACAAACCAGAAATGGTAAACGTACAGGTTCTGCTATGGTTAAGATAGCGGTCGATAAATTAAAAGAAGGATCACTTACTGAAGAAGAAGCTTTATTGCGTATAGAGCCTAATAAATTAGATGAATTATTGCACCCTATTTTTGATCCTAAAGCATTAAAAAAGGCTCATGTAATAGCACAAGGCTTACCGGCTTCTCCCGGAGCGGCTACTGGTCAAATTGTATTTTTTGCTGATGAGGCCGATAAATTCAAACACAGTATTTTAGTACGTATTGAAACGTCTCCTGAAGATCTTGAAGGTATGAACATTGCTAAAGGTATTTTAACCGCTCGTGGAGGTATGACATCTCACGCAGCTGTTGTAGCACGAGGCATGGGGAAATGTTGTGTGTCTGGGGCAGGAGCATTAAAAATTAATTATAAGAACAGAACCCTGACCGTTGACGGTCATGAATATCATGAAGGTGACTGGATCTCATTAAACGGGTCTACAGGTAATATTATAGAAGGTAAAGTGGCAACCATAGAGCCTGAATTAAGCGGTGAATTTGGCGAAATAATGAAATTATCAGACAAATTTGCTACTATGAAAGTTCGCACAAATGCCGATACGCCTAAAGATGCAAAAGTCGCTCGTACTTTTGGCGCTCAAGGTATTGGTTTAACGCGAACAGAACATATGTTCTTTGAAGTTGACCGAATCAAAGCGATGCGTGAAATGATCCTGGCAGATACCTTAAAAGGACGTAAATATGCATTAGATCAATTATTACCAATGCAGCGAAGTGATTTTGAAGGTATTTTTGAAGCTATGGCCGGATTGCCTGTAACTGTGCGATTATTAGATCCGCCTTTACATGAGTTCGTACCTCACCAATTGGTACAGCAAAAAGAATTGGCTGAAGAAATGCATGTCACTTTTGAGGCCATAAAAAATAAAGTAGCTGAATTGGAAGAATTCAATCCAATGCTGGGTCATAGAGGTTGCAGATTAGGAATAACCTATCCGGAAATTACTGAGATGCAGGCCAGAGCTATCATTGAAGCCGCCTTGAACTTAAAAAAGAAAGGCATAGAAGCTAAACCGGAAATCATGGTTCCTTTAATTGGAACTGTTCAAGAGTTTGAAAGTCAGGAAGCCATTATTAGAGCGACTGCTAACAAAGTTTTTGAAGAAAGAAATGATACCATTGATTATTTGGTTGGTACTATGATAGAAATTCCAAGAGCTGCTTTAACAGCAGATCTAATTGCTAAAAAAGCTGAATTCTTCTCCTTTGGAACAAATGACTTAACGCAAATGACTTTTGGTTATTCACGTGACGATGCAGGTACATTCTTACCTATTTATATAGAAAAAGGCATCCTGAAAGTCGATCCATTTGAAGTATTGGATCAGGAAGGTGTTGGACAGCTGGTAAAAATGGGAACAGAAAGAGGTAGACAAACAAAACCTGATTTAAAAGTTGGTATTTGTGGTGAACATGGCGGAGAACCAAGTTCTGTAGAATTCTGTTTTAATACAGGTATGAACTATGTGAGCTGTTCTCCTTTTAGAGTTCCAATTGCTCGTATTGCTTCTGCACAGGCAGCAATTAAAAAAAGTAAATTAAAGTAAATTGTAGTTTTCCATAGTTTTAATAATGAAAAAACCCTTAATAATTTTTATTTATTAAGGGTTTTTTTATAGTCCTGATTTACTTAATTCCCGGTGGGAATTGTTCCAGGATCTTTCCGGTAAATTCCCTAATGCGTTCATCTTTTTTCTCGACATTCTTGGTTAAATAACCTGTGCCTTTTCCTTGCCAGATAAGTTCTTTTTTATCGGCATCAATCAAATCGATATAAAGGACACCTTCGGTTCTGGTGGAAACCATTGGTTGATTCCATCCCCAGCCCCATCCGGGTCCAAATCCGCCCCAGCCCCAGGCTCCGTACCCCCAGTAATTATTGTAAACATCCACACGTTGATTTGATTTTGTGAAAATGCTGACCAACAGGTCCGGAGTTTCCGATTTAGAATATCCTTTAGCTAATAATTCCGATTCGATGCCTCTAAGAATTCGACGCTTATCTATATCATTGATCTCTGCCTTGTCAATCCCCGGTTTAAAGAATGCAAAGGTCTTGTATTTATTGAAATCAGTATTTCTTTCATAATCTGATGCAACTTTTACTGAGCTGCATGAAGTGACTACCACGGCTAGTAGTAAAACAGATAATAATTTTATTGTTCTTTTCATATACATTATTTTTTATGGTTATAACGAGTCAAATAACGAATCATCAACTTGATTTGGCATGGTCACTTTTAAATCGGGTTCTATTTTCATAGCACGTTTAATTGCAAAAATGGCTTCTTCATTTCTCGCCCAACTTCGTCTTGCAATTCCATTATTCACATCCCAAAACAGCATCGATTTTAAACGCCTTTCAGCTTCTTTAGTACCATCAAGAACCATACCAAATCCGCCATTAATCACTTCGCCCCAACCAACACCTCCACCGTTGTGAATACTCACCCAGGTAGCACCTCTAAAGCTGTCTCCAATGACATTTTGAATGGCCATATCTGCTGTAAATTGCGACCCATCGTAGATATTACTGGTTTCTCTGTAAGGGGAGTCAGTTCCGGATACATCGTGATGATCTCGTCCCAGCACTACATAACCAATCTCGCCCCTTGCAACGGCATTGTTAAAGGCTTTGGCAATTTTAATTCGGCCTTCAGCATCAGCATATAAAATTCGTGCCTGAGAGCCAACAACCAGTTTGTTTTCCTGAGCGCCTTTTATCCATTTTATGTTATCAGTCATTTGTTGCTGAATCTCCTTTGGAGAGTGCTTTTTAATGTCCACTAATATTTTACAGGCTATCGCATCTGTTTTTTTCAGATCCTCCGGTTTTCCGGAAGTACAAACCCAGCGAAACGGACCAAATCCGAAGTCAAAACACATGGGGCCCATAATGTCCTGCACATAACTGGGATATTTAAAATCAATTCCATTAGCTGCCATAATATCAGCTCCTGCTCGAGATGCTTCCAGAAGAAAAGCATTTCCGTAGTCAAAGAAATACGTTCCTTTTTTAGTGTGATTGTTTATGGAGGCAGCTTGTCGTCGTAAGGATTCCTGAACTTTTTCCTTGAAAAGATCAGGATCATCAGCCATCATGTCATTAGCCTCTTCAAAAGTCAACCCAGCAGGGTAATAACCTCCTGCCCAGGGATTATGTAATGAAGTTTGATCACTTCCCAGATCGACATGTATATTGGCTTCTTCAAATTTTTCCCAAAGCTCTACAACATTACCCTGGTAGGCAATTGATACGGTTTCATTATCTTTTTTAGCCTGCTTAACCCTTTCTGTTAATTTATTCAAATTGGTAAAAACTTCATCGACCCAACCCTGGGAATGTCTTGTTTTTACAGCTTTCGGATTTACTTCGGCGCATACTGTGATGCAGCCGGCGATATTTCCTGCTTTTGGCTGAGCTCCGCTCATACCTCCCAATCCCGAAGTAACAAACAGATTTCCACTAGGAGATTTATTTATTTTCCTGAATGCATTCAAAACTGTAATGGTCGTCCCGTGAACTATTCCTTGTGGGCCAATATACATATAACTTCCTGCGGTCATTTGCCCATATTGAGTCACGCCTAGCGCATTGAATTTCTCCCAATCATCCTGCTTGGAATAGTTTGGGATCATCATCCCATTGGTTACTACAACTCTAGGGGCATCTTTGTGTGAGGGAAACAAGCCCATGGGATGCCCTGAATACATGACCAGGGTTTGTTCATCAGTCATTTCTGATAAAAATTTCATGGTCAATCTGTATTGTGCCCAATTCTGAAAAACCGCTCCGTTACCTCCATATGTAATGAGTTCGTGCGGATGTTGTGCAACGTCATAATCCAGATTATTCTGGATCATTAACATGATGGCTGCAGCATGCCTGGATTTAGCAGGATAAGCCTCAATTGGTCTTGCATACATTTTATAATCAGGGCGGAACCTGTACATATAAACTCTGCCAAAAGATTCCAATTCACTGCTGAACTCCTTTAATAATTCAGCATGATGTTTTTTGTCAAAATAGCGCAGGGCATTTCTAAGGGCTAGTTTTTTCTCCTCCTTAGTTAAAATGTCTTTTCGTTTTGGAGCATGATTTATCGAAGGATCATAAGGTTTTGGATCGGGCAGTTCATCAGGGATGCCTTCTGCTACCAAATGTTTAAAAGTATCAGTCATTGTTTTCATTAAGCTAAAGTTGTCATTAAATCCGTAAGGGCAGTGCCTGCAATTGCTTTCGCAACAATATCCTCTTTTGAGTAAATATTGTTCTGTAAAAACGCGATAACCTTGTTCAGACAGATAAAAATCGCCCTCTTCTAAGGGAATAATTTCCTTCATATATCACAAAGATAATGTAAATTCGACTAAATATTCCTTGCTGCAAAAGCAACAAAGTTTTATTAAATTGTTATTATTGCTCAAGTGGAAATCTAAGTAAAAGTTTCTTTTAGAATTTTTATTGGTTTGATTTTTGAAGGCTGTGTTTTATGATTTTAATTTCTAAATATTTGTTACCTAAAGGCTATAATGGACTGGCAATCTACCCTTTTATGGTTTTAAAGAACAAAGCTTTAAAATTGAATAAAGTTGTTTTAAATCATGAAAGAATTCATTTACGGCAGCAAGTAGAATTATTGATTATTCCTTTTTACCTTTGGTATATCACCGAATTTGTAATCCTGATCATCAAGCACAAAAATTGGAATCTGGCCTACCGTAATATTTCCTTTGAAAGAGAAGCTTATAGAAATGAATCTGATTTTAATTACTTAAAGAAAAGATCTTTTTGGCAATTTTTAAATTACCTGACCAATTGATATTTAAAACAGAAAATAGTATCAATCAAAAGATTCCTTTATCTGATGAACTCGGAATAGAATTGCAAATAAAAAGAGAGGACAGCATTCATCCGGAAATTTCCGGAAACAAATACCGAAAACTCAAATACAATATTTTAGAAGCAAAGAAGTTAGGTTTTAAAAAGCTCTTGTCATTTGGTGGTGCTTTTTCAAATCACATATCAGCATTGGCCGCTGTAGGAAGGGAATTTGATTTTGAAACCATTGGGATAATAAGAGGTGAGGAGTTACAAAGTAAGATCAATGATAATCCAACCTTAAAATTCGCCCAAAGCTGTGGCATGCAGTTTAAGTTTGTGGATAGAACAAGTTACAGGGAGAAGAACTCTGGGGAGTTTATAGAGAAAATTAAAAATGATTTTAGCGATTTTTATCTAATCCCTGAAGGAGGAACCAATACATTGGCAATTCAAGGATGTGAAGAGATTTTAACTAAGGAGGACAGCTATTTTGATTTTATTTGCTGTTCAATTGGTACGGGAGGAACCATCTCCGGATTGATCAATAGTTCACATCCCAATCAGCAGATCTTAGGCTTCCCTGCATTGAAAGGAGATTTTTTTAAAAAAGAAATTGTTAAATTTACCGACAAATCAAATTGGGAATTAATTACAGACTACCACTTTGGAGGCTATGCCAAAGTAAACAAAGCATTGATAGATTTTATAAATGAATTTAAAAAGGAAACAACTATTCAATTAGATCCTGTGTATACAGGGAAAATGATGTTTGGGATCAGGGATCTAATCAAAAAGGGATTTTTCCCTGAAGGATCAAGAATTTTAGCGATCCATACAGGAGGATTACAGGGCATTGAAGGAATGAATAATTTACTAAAGAAAAAGAATTTACCTATAGTATCATATGAGAATTAACAGAATTGTATTTGCGGTTGTTTTGTCAATTTTAGTTGCAAATTGTGGCTCAAAAAAAGGAGTGGTTACAAAAAAGTCAAAATCGGAAAAGGATGAGGTTGTAAAGATAGAAGCTTCGGAAGAAGAAAATGAAAAGGAATCTGAAACTGAAGAAAAGGTTGTCACAATAACTGATACCCCGGAAGTATATAATAGTCCAACGGAGGAATACATTGCTATTTATAGTGATATAGCCCAGGATGAAATGAAGCAGTATGGAATTCCGGCAAGTATAACATTAGCTCAAGGGATCCTGGAATCTACTTCGGGAAGAGGTCGGTTAGCTGTAGAAGCGAATAATCATTTTGGAATAAAATGTCACGAATGGACAGGAGCAAGGATCTACCATGACGATGATGAAAAGGGAGAGTGTTTCAGAAAGTACAAGAATTCCAGGTATTCGTTTCAGGACCATTCAGTTTTTTTAACTACCAGAAAACGATATCATAAGTTGTTTATGTTACAAAAGGACGATTATAAAGGTTGGGCTAAAGAACTCAAAGCAGCAGGCTATGCAACAGACAGGAAATACCCGCAAAAACTCATCAGCATAATTGAGCGATATCAATTGTATAGATTTGATGCAGATGTTTTAGGTAAGGAATATAAAGTTAATGACAAACATATTGTAGTTTCCGGGGATACATTATATTCCATATCGAAGAAATTCAAATTGACTGTTCCGGAATTAAAATCACTGAATGGTTTGGATTCAGATCATTTATTCGTTGGTCAGGTCCTATACGTAAAGCCATTACCAAAAGATTACTAAATAGCAGCATATAAAAAAAGCCCTAAAATTTTTAGGGCTTTTAACTGCTAAATAGTTTTATAAATAATCTTTTATAATGAGTTTGAATTTGGCATATTGTTCCTCTGTCAAATATTCCTGCATGGACTTCTGGAAACTCTCATCAACCTTTAAAAAGACTTTTTCTGTTTCTTCAGTTGAATAATCGCTGTTTGCTATTTCCAGTTTGGCTTTTTCTCTGGCCATAAATGCTCTCCAAATTAAACTTTGCTGATTCCCATCCAATCCAAACTCCTGAGTTAATTTATGGGTTTTTTCCTTTGCAATCACTCCTGGATTTGTTTCTTTATCCTGCGCCATCGTATTTTGAGTTCCTAAAAACAATGCAATAATGATGAAAGAAAATGTAAGTAGTTTTTTCATATTGTGTCCGTTCTAATTTTACAGGCCTAAAATAAGGATTTTAAATTTAATTCAGCAAAAAAAATAGAGCATCAATTATTAAAATCAACGCTCTATTCAAACCAACTAACTAACCAAATTATGACCTCTTTGATCTTTGTCCCTTTTGCTTTTCAGATTTTTTTCCTCTTTTTCCGGAATGCATTTTTTCCCATTTCTCGAATTGATCTGCATTGAGTATTTTAGACATTTTTTGTTTCATTTCCAACTGCTTGTCCAGTCTTTCGTTCATCATTTTCAGTCGCTCTTCCTTGTTTGGTTTTTCTGCATTGTCATCCTTCATTCTGGATTGTCTAGCTTCCATTTTTGCCTTGCGATCCACAGCATTCTCAAGATTGATCTTTTGGATTTGCTTTTGTTGAGCTTCAGTTAAATTTAAATCCAAAGCCATTTGCTTGGTTTGTAACTGTGCAACTTCTTCCGGAGTAAAATCTTTAAATTTGTCACGTTGCTCCATGCGATCCCCTTTGCGGTCATCTCTGTTCCTGTTCTGAGCACTAACTTGAATTGTTACTAAGGCCAGTGCTATCAAAATTAATTTTTTCATCTATTCGTTTTTTGAATTATTTGATGTTAAGACTCGAGTGAAGAAGAAAGGTTTAAAGGCTCGTTCATTTTTAACTTTAATTAACATTCTTTATGCAATTAAATTGACGATTAGTCAATTTTAATCTAACTTTGGTGTTCATCAAAAAATAATAAAATTCACTTATAATCATGAGAAAAATATTTCTATTAACATTACTGACTATATCTCTTATTTCCTGCAAAAATGAAAGTAAGGAAACAGATAAAATAGTTGAATCAGAACTTACAGCGATGCAAAAGAATTTAGCCAAATATGTTGATGTTAAATTAACATCAGATCTGAGTGGTTTGACCGAAAACGAACGTAAAATGCTTCCAATTTTAATTGAAGCGGCCGATAAAATGAACGACTTGTTTTGGTATGAAGCCTATGGTAATAAAGATGAATTGCTTAATTCTATTACTGATGAGGACACTAAGAAATTCGTGATAATTAACTATGGTCCCTGGGACCGATTAGACGGCAACAAACCGTTTGTTGAAGGTGTTGGTGAGAAGCCAAAAGGCGCTAATTTTTATCCAACCGATATGACCAAAGAAGAATTTGAAGCTGCAGATATAAAAGATAAAAACAGTATTTACAATTTTGTGCGTCGCGACGAGACTGGTAAACTATACTCAATACCTTATCATAAACAATTTGAAAGCGAAGTAAAAGAAGTATCTAATTTACTGGAAGAAGCTTCAGGTTTAGCAGAAGACGAAGGCTTGAAAAAATACTTAAAATTGAGAGCGAAAGCCTTATTGGATGATAATTACCAACCAAGTGATTTAGCTTGGATGGATATGAAAACCAATACGCTTGATATTGTAATTGGACCTATTGAAACCTATGAAGATCATCTGTTTGGCAATAAAGCAGCTCATGAAGGTTATGTGTTGATTAAAGACCAGGAATGGAGTAAGAAGTTAGCTAAATTCAGTACATTTTTACCGGAACTTCAAAAAGGAATTCCTGTTGAAGACGCTTACAAAAAAGAAACACCGGGAACAGATAGTGACCTGAATGCATACGATGTAGTTTATTACGCGGGCGATTGTAATTCCGGAAGTAAAACCATAGCAATCAATCTTCCTAATGATGAAGAAGTACAATTGCAAAAAGGAACCAGAAGACTTCAGCTTAAAAATGCTATGCGAGCAAAATTCGATAAAATTTTAGTGCCGATTTCTGAAGTATTAATAGACGAAAACCAGCGCAAGCACATCACATTTGATGCCTTTTTCGCAAACACCATGTTCCATGAAGTGGCTCATGGATTGGGAATAAAAAATACCATTAACGGCAAAGGAACAGTCAGGAATTCATTAAAAGAACACGCAAGTGCATTAGAGGAAGGCAAAGCAGATGTATTGGGATTATATATGGTACAGCAGCTTCATAAAAAAGGAGAAATTGAAGGCGATATGAAAGATTACATGACAACCTTTATGGCAAGTATATTCCGTTCTGTGCGTTTTGGAGCATCCAGTGCTCATGGCAAAGCAAACATGATTCGTTTTAATTTCTTTAAAGAAAAAGGCGCATTTAGCAGAAATGAAGATGGTACTTACACTGTTAATTATGACAACATGATCGTAGCAATGAAAGATCTGTCTAACC
>CBDUIO010000077.1:0-9356 GCA_965367355.1 uncultured Flavobacteriaceae bacterium | reverse complement strand
TTTTGAAAAAATTCATCGGGAAGTCAGGTCAATATTCCAACAGAATCGGAAGTCTTTATAATAGCTTAAAAAACAAATTTTGAGATGGAACTCCCTTTGAAACGTGGACAAAATTTCGTAAATTGAAAGGTTAACTTTTATTAGAAATCCAATGTTTTTAAACAATAAAAACTGTGATGTATTTATGGATACCGCTATTTATTTACCATCATTCTCGAAGATACTAAGGATCCTGCTGTCATTTCTTTGATCGGGCATGGCCTGACCATGGCGAGGATTGGGAGTATCCTAATCTAACCCAGATCTTGTTTCCGGGATTTGGGGTTAATGGGTCTATCACCACCCATTTGCAACTGTTAGAGGAGTATCCCGGTCAAAAATAACAGGGATTGATGAGGTTAATTTCTGCATTGGGGGCAAATACCAATCCATTTACAGAATGTTCAAGGGCTTCTATTGCATTTATAAAACTGTTAGACAACTAATAATATTTTCCAACGGATCATAAGAAAGACAGTCGTCATAACTGATTAACGGAACCTTTTTGGTGATCACCGTAGTTTCATCAAATTGACAAGTGTTATTCTTCGCTAAATACGACTACAGTAAATACAATCCAGCCTTGGCGTTTGTTCAAAAATTATCATTTTCACATCCGGGAGAGAAAATAGCGAGTAGCGCAGTTATTATATATTGGAATATCTTTCTGGTTTCCTTCATAACTCATGCTGTTTTAGTAAAAAATGCAAGTATCTAAACAATAAAATATTATGATAATAATCAAGCGAGTAAAATTGGAGGGTGCCAATAACCCCTTCAGTTACTCTATTATTTCAAAGAATTATTAAGATACTTCAAGATCCCAGAAATTTAATAATTTCTATCCCTTTAGAATTGTCTATTAGTCTTATCATCAACTAAAAGTTTTCACAATTTCCGTCCAAAATATCTTGTTGTGATGGGTTATAGAAGTTACCGGAGACCGTATAAGTTCCCGTAAAATTTCCGCTTTGTAATAGCGGTCGAATTCCACATAAACTGTGGAGGTCTCCATTATTCGTAATAGTTATTGACCCGGTATTGGTTGTAATATTTAAAAGAGAATGTATATCTAGAATGCCCCAATTGTCTGAAATGACAATACCTCCTATAGAAGTTATATTCTCAAAACCGGGGACATCTAGCCAGTTAAACATATTCTTAATTGTAAAGACACCATTTATAGTAGTTATCGTTGATAATTTATCCGTAAATACAATATTATGGATATTCTGATCTTCATCAATAGTAAAATTACCATCTATTATCTTATAATTCTTGGCACCAAAAGCGTCTAATTCTTCCTGGGTTGTTAAGATAACATCTCCATGAAAAACATCTTCTTCAATATCATTTAATGTAATTGTTATTTTCGATAATTCAGAAATTCCTCCATTTGAAACTTCTACAACCCCTATTATTTCGGGGTTCACTTCGAAGTCGAAAACGGTTTCATCCAGTACAGTTAATTTTCCGGTAACGGCATTCAGTCCGAATGCATTGGCTGGAGTTTGAGAAAGGATAGTGAATACTACACTACCTTCATTAGTTGTACCTTGAACAGTGCCGATTTCCTGGTCCACTATTGGATTTTCATCCATACTAACTGAAACATCAGAAGTGCTAACTGTGATTATTGTTTCATCATTATTACAAGAAACAAATCCTATTAAAATTACGGTATATATTATATAAATTCTAAATTTCATGCTATCTGTTTTTATAAATTGGGATTATATTAATTGAGTTCGTCTATCACACTAGATCTTTATTATTTTCTTTACATATTTTTTATTATCTATGCTTACTTTCACAATATATATGCCTGATGGTATATTGCCAAGATTTAATTCTATCTTATTGTTATTTTCCAAATGTAAAACTTCAGACCTGTAAATGCGCCCGGTAAAATCAAATAGTTGGACTTTAGCCATGTTGAAAAAAATGTCATTGGCTAAAGTAATATACATTTGACCTTCAACAGGATTAGGGTAAACTAATATATTTTTATCTGCTTGTATATCATCTATACCCAATACAGTGTTGATGCTAACGGATAATAATGCACTTTTTCTTGCACCCGATAAATTCTTCGTTTCTATAACTTCGATTTCTCCAAAGCCACGCTCTCCCCAATCAATAGATACGGTATTCATAGCAGCACTAAAATTTTGATGACCAATTACAGACCAATGATATCTGGAGCCGGTCCGTAAGGTCGTAAAATATTCATTGCCTGCTGAGAATTCATTAACTTCACTATTTCCTGTTATGAAAGGATCAGGACCTTCTTCTACTTGTACCGTAATCTCTCTGGAAGGTCCGGTTGCACATCTATTGATGGGTGTGACTGTTACTAAATAGGTTCCTGGAGTATTCCAGGAAATGGTAGCTTTATTATCTTTATAAGTAATTTGATTATCTCCTGAAACCGACCATGAATACAAACTATTCGGATTTTTTACTACAGTATAATCTTCGGTTGTTTGTGTAGAAACATACATATTTCCCTCAATAAATCCAGGTAGAGCTGGGGCACTTGAAGAGGTCATTTTATAAAAGGGACCACCTTGCCCAACACAATACATAATTTCATTGTCAAAATGAACATCATATATATTACCATCTGCAATATGCTGCCTCAGCCAGTTAATACCTCCATCGATACTTTTATAAAGTATTGAAGTTCCACCATATACTCCCATAGCATACCATTCTAATTCACTTATTGCATGAATAAATTTAACATTTCTATTCATAACAGTATATATTTTCGCCCAAGTAAGACCACCATCTTCCGTTCTGTAAATTATGCCGTCATTTGACCCTGCAATGCCAACAAAATCATTGAAAAATTTTATGGAGTATAAAAATGAATATCCGGCTTCTAATTCCAAATCAACCGGAACCCAATTATTGCCCCCATCTTCAGTTTTAATCATACCACCAATTCCTACAGCATAACCTTCCAATTCATTCTTAAAATATAGACCAGTTTCACCAAATAGTTCAGTACTAACATTTACCCAGGTAAGTCCTCCATCGGTAGATTTAAAAATGCCTCGCTCTGAAGCTATTGCAAATATTGTTTGTTCATTTAAAAAGAATAGTTCTACAAAATAATTTGAAGCACTTAAAATTATCCATGTTGCTCCTGAATCGGTACTTTTATAAACATAATTTCTTCCAAGAGCAAACATGTTGTTATTGAGAACTTCTACTTGAAATATTTCAGTTTCAGGGGGAGTAATTGCCTTCCAGGTTATTCCTCCATCTATGGTTTTTCCTGATTCGTATGCACCAAAGACATATCCCTCATCTCCGGAAAAATGAGTTGAATATATATCCGTATTTCCACGGAAGAATGAAACATTGACCCAAGGGTCACTCAAATGCTTATAAGTAATGGAACTTCCGGTATCTGAGACCCAGCCGGAACCACCTGTACCCACTACACATGTATGCTCGCCATTAGCACTAATACCTATACTCTCAGGATAAAAGGAGGGAAAATTTTCATCATTGGCCCAGGTGATACCACCATCTATGGTCTTATATAAATATCCAGAAGTTACTATATATCCAACATTTTCATCCAGAAATAACATATCCTTAGTATTGATATTATACTCAAGTTCCGAAAACAAAACCCAGGTATTTCCGCCATCAATAGTTTTTATGATTTCCCCATAATCCCCGGTAATAAATCCTATTTGATCATTTACAAAATAAATAGTCGTTAATTTAATATTGTATCTTAAACCAGGGATCCCTAAATCAACATTTTCCCAAGTTTCACCGCCATCAACTGTTTTTATAAGTGTTTCTGAACTACCCGTAATAAACCCTTTAGACCCATTTAAGAAAAAACCTGATAAATAATCAGTATGTCCTGAATATTTTTGCCTCCAAAATTTCCCACTATCAGTAGTTTTAAAAATTTTACCATCACTGCCAAAAACAAAACCTACTTCCGAATTGATGAAAAGTAAATTCCTTGGAAATGGATAAGAAGTATCCGGAATTGGAATATTGAACCATGATTCACCGGCATCTTCAGTTTTAAGCATTTGAGAATCTCCAATAGCAAATCCTATTGTATCTGATATAAACTGAAGATCCCATAGATGGTTAAAAGTTGCATGTGATACTTTTTTCCAAGTCTGTCCACCATCATTTGATTTTATAATAATGCCATGTGTACCTATGGCAATAACATTTTCATTGTCTAAAAACTCAACATCAAAAAAACCAAATACCATATTTACAAATTCTGTACCACAAGGTTCTAAAATAGGATCTTCATTTTCATTTAAAACTTGTATAATTAAATTCCCTTCAATAACCTGATTATTAGCACTATCTGTTGCTTTTACCCTTATGGTCAATGTGTTTTTTAATTCAAAATCAAAAACTGTATTCGTTTTCAATTCATTATTCAAAATGGTAAAAAAATGATTATCTGAATCGCCTTCCCCGGAGGTCAATTCATATATCAGATCCGAATTATTGTTAGGGACACTTACAATACCGACAAGAGAATTTATAGCAGCATTTTCAAGTATTGTATTAGTATCAATAGTAATTTGTACATCAGTTGTATTAAATACAATTTCTTTATCGAGATTTATACTTTCAGACGGACTTTGTCCTGCCTCATCAAAAGTATTACTGAGTAGTTTAATCGTAAAATTGGGTATTGCAACATCATTACTCAAGATGTTTATAGATGCTTTCTTTAACCCTGCACTACTCGGATAAAATGTTATTTGAAATTCCGATCGTTCTCCCGGCTTAAGAATTTGATGGAAATTTCCCTCAGGATTAAGAGGAGTACTATTGTTAGGACGTTTTCCATTGATATAATAATCTTGGCCAATAACTTCAATTTTCGAAAAAACCAGCTCCTTATTTCCTATATTATTAACGGTTATGGTTTTATAGGCAGCACTATCAATTTTAGATTCAAAGGAAATTATTTCATTGATTTCCAGACTTGAATAACCATTTTTAACATTAATAATAGGACTTAACGCTGTAGTATAAAGAGCCCTGTTTGTTTGATAATTGGCCTCAAAAAATATTGTTTTTGTGGTGCCTTTTACGTTAAAATGATCATCTGAATTTTTATAAGCAATTGTTACATTCGAGAATTTTTTTGTATTTGTATCAGTACCGTCAGTGGACCATAAGTTGAGACCACTGGAGAAATATAGCAGTTCATTTAAAATTATAAAATCAACAGAACGATCAATCCTAGTATTTGAAACCTGTGTTGTCCCTGTAACGCTACCGTCAGATTTCCATAAAGTAAAATTATTTTGGCTCCCCGAATTAAAATAGAGTTCATTTTTATATTCAATGAAATTTGAAATATTTGAACCAGACAAATGCCTGTCCCAGGCAAAACTTTTCACGGGCTGTGTGCCGGATAAGGTCCCGTCTGTCTTCCACAAGACATCCGTATCAGTGCCAGAATTGAAATCTGTTGTTACAGAAAAGTATATTTCATCACCGATTTGGGTAAAATTAAAAATATCTTGATTACCATATTGAGGTTGTATAAATTCCTGAAGTAATAATACATTACCGGCAGCATCTAATCTATACAATCTGATAGCTTGTCTATATGATGAGTGCGTAATAAAATATAGCTCATTATTAAATGAATTCAATTCAGAAATATTATAATATTCATCTATTGGGATTTGTTTTATATTACCGGGAGTACCATCGGTTTCATATAATTCATTACCTATTGTAAAGTAGAGCTTATTATTTGCCGCTCTTAAATTGAAAACAGTGCCACCACCGGCATCATGAACCTTAATTGTTCCTTCTTCGGTCCCATCTGTTTTCCATAATTGATAACTACCGTTAATAAAGTAATCTGTGGCCGTAAAATAAAGCTCATTATTATAAACGGTAAAATGAAGTGGGTTCGAACCTTGTTTATGCGATTCGTGAATATTTTTTACTAAAATAGTTCCTTCTTCGGTTCCATCAGATTTCCATAACTCAAAACCATTAATGCCTTCATTGGCAGTAAAATACACAGCATTGTTAAATGGTGTAAGCCTTTTTGGGTCACTAGAATCTGAGCCTCTATAAATATCTTTAACCAGAATTGTATTTTCTAAAGTGCCATCCGTCTTCCATATCTCTAAACCATGAATCCCATCATTCGCAACAAAAAAAGATTGATCATTTACGGTTACAAATTCTTCAATTGAAAAAAAATCTTTAACAAATGTTTGTGCTGAACTAAAACTATTGATGAGAATTGTTAGTATTAGAAGAATGGTGTATTTCTTTTTCATATATATTAATTTGATAACCCGATGTTCTAAAATTTAATTAAAAATTGCACTAATTGATTCGCCAACTCGCCTTTCCGGGCCTAAAAAAGTAATATTTTTTTCCTGTGGATCACGCGCAAAATAGGAAGGGAATAAATAATAATAATCTAGTGTTAATCTGACCTCAGTTCTTTCAGGATTTACGGTATAATCATAATTGTTAGAATTCTCAATAAGAAATATGGAACCATTGGATGGTATTGAGATCATATCAGTTAAATTTTCACCAGCAATAATTAAAATATCATCCCGATAATATGAATCCTGATTCAATGAAATGGGCCTGGGTGCATTTTCGGCAACAATATCAATCAGATATTCCGATTCTACTTCCAGATCATTAGTTTTATATACTATTTTATAGTTATTATAGGTTGGAACGTTTTCTGGAATTTTAATAAATATGTTAAATACTGTAATTCTTTCTTGAGAACTATAACTTTCAGTTCTTAAAATCGTCAGTGGATATTTGTTTGTTCCGTCAAATAAATAGAGCTCTGCACCCGGTTTATCAGGGTCTAAAAATTTACCTGAAACCATCGTACTGGCTCTTATATAATACAGATGTACACTAGCACCATAATTCGGAATTTCGGGCATATTGGCAATGACAGTATACTCACTGATAGTACCATTTTCAGCAGTAACCGTATAAATAATAGGACTTTCAAAATTTTGTGCGGTTTCACCTTGTGGAGAAATAGTCGAATACTCTGAAATCGAAATTGTAGGAATTAAAGCACTCTTATCTATTGAGCCAATATCAAGACTAACGAACTTTGTATCATGATCAATCACTGCTTCAATAGTTTCATTATTTACATTAACTGAAAATGATAAAATCTTATTTTCTGTACTTAATGGCCTATTGTCTATAATTACCCGATAAACATTTGGTTCTCCATTTTCTGCATATACGGTATAAGGAACTTCAACGCTAAAATTTTGTGGTGTTGTTTCCGAAGGAGATAATCTTGCCTTGTCAGAGTAATCAACCGTTGGTATCAACGAATTGAGATCGGCACCGGCAACACTAAAATAAATAGTTTTGGCAGTTTGATCTATCACTCCGTTAAGAACCTCATTATTAATCGTTAATTTAAATGAAATGATTAAATTTTGATCACTTAATACAGGCGGAATACTAGGCTCTTCTTCTTTTGAACACGACAGAAAAACTACCATTAAAAGGCTAAGCAGGCTAATTAATTTTTTCATAATTTTATTTGGTTTTTAACTTAATTCTTTAACCCGTGAACACTTGGGTAAATAACGGTTTCACTATTACCGATTACAATTGTCGGTGACTTTGTGACTATTTCGTTTGTTCTTATTTTCCAATCTAATATTCCGGTGGTGGCATTGATAGCGTAAAAGTTTTTATCCCAATCACCAGTATAAACGGTATCTTCAAAAACTATAGGTGAACAAGTGGTATTATTTGCAAGTTCGAATTTCCATTTTAAATGACCATTAGTGGCATCCAAACAAACTAATTCGCCACTACCATTTTTTGAAATTCCTATGTACACATTGTTATTATGAACAAAGGGAGATGTTTCAATTGTACCATACAGATTGGGGCTATATGTCCATTTTACTATTCCATTGTGTTCATATATTGAATAAAGCGCTCTATAAGTTCCTGTAATTATAGTGTTTTCAAATAGTGTCGGTGAGGCATAAAAGGAATTATCTCGACCAAGATCTATATTCCAGATTCTTTCTCCATTATGTTTATTAAGAGCATAAAAAACGCCATAATAATCACCAATATATATATTATCATTATGAATTAAAGGATTGGTAAGAAACTTATAACTATTATTTAACCTAAAGCTCCAATCTGTTCCTCCAGTAACTTTGTTAATAGCATATAAATGATCATTATTTCTGCTACTCACAAAAACTTTTGAATCATCTATTGATAAAGGAGCATAAATATTAAGAAAACTCCGCTCCCATAATTCTTCTCCCGTGTCCATACTTACACAGTGTAAATTCGAGTTAGAAGAGACAGCAAAAACATGAGTGTCGTCAACAATAATATTTCTATACTCGGAAGGAGACTGATTATAAGGGTTAGTTGTCCAAACAATTTCTCCTGTAAGAATGTTCAATGCATTAATACCATTTAAGCCGGAATATATTTTATCCTTATATGAGGCATGTGCTTCTATAAATGAAGTTTTTGATTTCCATAAAACCTTTTTTGTAATTAAGTCATATGCCGTAAGATCTCCACCAAAATCCTTAAAGAAAAGGATCTTGCTTTTGGGGCTTTCGAAAGTAAAATCTAATTCTGAAATTCCCCCATTTTTGTCCGTCGCTATGATCCGGCCGGTATAAGAATTATTATAATCTAAAATGGTTGTCATTATAGAAGTTGTAAATTCTCCAATAAGAATAGAATTAACATATAAATTATAATAAATAATATCGCCATCAGCGTCAGTAACATCATTCCAATCTATGGTGACTTCTTTTCCGTGAAAACTGATATTTTCAATTTTTAAAGCCCTCGGATTATTGTTTAGAGGCACATTTGTATCACCAGGCGAACAGGATACTAATATTAGAAATATAGTGAGCAGGAATACTTTTTTCATATGGAAGTTAAGTTGCAATACTGGGCAAATAAACTTGTTTCATAAGTGACTTGCAATTAATCTTTCTTTAATAAATAAGTCTACTGAGACTCCCCTTTTATTATTACTGAAATCAAAAGTAAAACCTTACTAATTTATATTGCATGACAAATGTCATAGTTTGTAATATTGAGGGTTTTACCATAAACACATTGAGGATATACCATCGAATTACGATTAACTTTTGTTATTTACCGGCAGAAATAATTTTTAAATTTCACAGCAAAATCTAACCAAGATGGAAACTTTGTTGATACTTTCATTAAGGGAATACTTTGAATATATCACTTCGTTTTAAAAATCTGGCGAG
>CBDUIO010000076.1:0-9365 GCA_965367355.1 uncultured Flavobacteriaceae bacterium | reverse complement strand
AAGTAATGGGATGGCAGTCTTTTTTAGTAAAAAATAAGCCGATAAGAGTGCCATTAAAAATTGGGAAATAACACTGGCATATGCAGCGCCTTCAATATTCATAGGATTTACATAACCCTCGATTCCGTAGACTAAAATAAAATCCAGGATTATATTGGCAGATGCCCCAACTATAGCTATTATCATGGGATAAAAAGTGTTTTGAAGTCCTCTAAAAGCACCAAACACGGCTATTGTAAACAAGGTAAATGGAAATCCGAATACTCGAATCCTATAATAATCAATACTATAATCTAATATAAGATCTGATGCATTGTATAGCTTGAAAATTTGTTCAGCAAAAGGATAGGTTGACAAAATTATAATGATACTTAACCAGGTCACAATAAAAATTGCCTGTGCCGGAAGGTTTTTAACTTCATGTAATTTGTTAGCGCCTAGGTACTGAGAAACTATAGATGAAATGGCACTTCTCGTTTGGCCTAGTACCCAAACAAGCATAGAAATAAAGGCGCCTACAATTCCAACAGCAGCCAAGGATTCGGTTGCGTTAATATCTATATTCCCAACAATAGCAGTATCTGTAATGGATAAAATGGGTTCTGATACTCCGGAAATTAAAGCCGGAATAGCTAGTTTACTTATGTTTTTAAAGGATATGCTTGAGCTCACAATATTAATTCGTAACAATAAAAAGGAAATTCACTTTGCCTGGGAAAGTAAATGTTACTTAATTTTTTGTAGCCACGAAGTTCGTAAAACAATTGGTTTTTTTTGTTTTGCGAGAAAGTGTCTAATCTTATGGATGTATAATTATTTTCTATTGCATGCCGCTCAGCATAATCCATTAATTGTCGTGCAAATCCTTTTCTTTGATAATCAGGGTGAATTGCTAAACGATGGATATAAATGTTATTAGTATTATCTGTTAGCCATTTAACATTTTCATACTCCTTATCCATTAAAGTTGAAATTGCGACACAACCGATAATTGACTGGCCGGATTCAATAACATATAACTCATTCCTTTTAATATCGGTTTCAAAAGCCAATCGGCTAGGATAATGATCATTCCATTGATAGATACCGTTATCTGACATCTTTTTTGCGCAGGCAGCTGTAATTGAGAGAATGTATTCAATATCCGATAGCTTCCCTGCTCGAATCATTGATCAGTTAGAATTAATAAATGTAACTACAGATTTAACGACCAGTTTCAGCTCTTTTGACAACTTTTTTAAGGTCCAGGGATGTTTTGTGCCAAAAACATGATCTGCACCCGCAATAATTATCAATTCACTTTTAGGATTCCATTTATGCAAATTTTCCGCTTCTTTGATAGACACTGAAGTGTCATCTGTGCCATGAATGATCAAATGAGGAATTTTTAAATGGGACGTAGCTCTTTTAATGTTTAAACGGTCTTTATTCTTCTCAAAATCTTTGAAAAACTGATAAAAATGAGGCATCTGTTGTTTTGTTCTTCCATTTACAATATGATAAACGCCTTCTTTTTTCCATATCTCGAATGCTTTTCCGGTTGGGAATCGCTTTTCAAAATCACTAACCCCTGCCAGTGAAACAATTTTAGATATTCTTTGATCTTCCGCTGCTTTGAGGGTCACGATTCCACCTCCACGACTATGGCCAAACAGCGTAACATTTTTTATATCCAAATTAGGATCTGAGTTTAAATCAGAATGAATCCAATTAATAATAGAGTCAAGATCGTCAAGTTCTTTGGTATAATTATTTTGACCAAAGGCTTCTAAATCAGGAAAGTCGATGGGCTGTTCAACTGTGCCACCATTAAAGGAGAAATTGAATTTTATAAAACAAAATCCGTGTTTTGCAAATTCATGAGCCATGATATTCCAGGCTCCCCAATCTTTAAAGCCTTTATAGCCATGACAAAAAATGATAATAGGTTTAGGTTTATTATCGTTTTTATAGCAGATATCTATTAAAATAGGCCTGCCATGTTTTCCTGGAATAATATTATTATTTACTGTAGTCATTTAAATCTCTTTTTCAATGAAATCTATTTCCGGATTGCAAATTTCTAAAATTAATGCTTTCAGTTGAATAAAGTAACTGTCTAAAGTTTCCTGACTGATTTCTGATTTTTTTTCACCAGATTCCTTTTTAACAAATTTTAGAAATCCTGAATTCAGATTTTTAAAAGAAATCACACCTGCTTCTATTGGGCTCGTGAATTCAGATTTTTTATGTATTAAATAGGCATAGGCAAGAATTTGATATGGCTTGCTAAATTTTTCATAGTCATGATTTATTTCATCCCATTCAGTAACTGTCATTTTACCTTGATCTACTTTTCCGGTTTTGTAATCGATAATTCTGGTAACGCCGTTAAATTCATCAATCCTGTCAATTTTACCCGTTAAATAAACGGGAAAATCAAGTTCAGGAATATCCAACTGGATTTTGTTTTCATTTGACTCTATATCAATGATCTTTATCTTATTGCCTTGTTTTAATGATTCAATTTCAAGATTAATAAAATTAGAAACATAACGTTTAGCAATCTCAAAAATGATTAGATTTTTACCGCTTTTTATATCACCCTCTTTATAAAACTCTTTAAATTTATTAGTAACCGCGACATTAATCTTTGGTATTAATCTTTCCAGATCTTGTATTGTTAAATAGCTTTTAATAAAAGGTTTGTAAAAATCTTCCAAGGTGTTATGGATCACATTTCCTAAAGTATTATAGGCAACTGTTTCTTCCACGTCTTCAAATTGAGGAACGTTAAGAATTTTACGATAGTAGAATTCAACAGGGTTTCTGATATAACTTGTGAGTGATGATGGAGAAAATCCCTTTTCTGCGACCTGTTTTAGTTTTTCCATCACCGACTCAGATTTTTTTATTCTATTTAAGGTTTTCTTAAATGGTGGAACAAATGGCGAAACAATTGTATGTTTTATGTCATGAATTCCCTCAACTTCTAACTGTGTGATAAACCTGCTCTTTTCTCCTCCATTAAAAGCATCGGGTTCCGTATTATAGAGTATGAAAACATTTTTAGCACGTTGTATCAATCTAAAAAAGTGATATGCATATACCGCATCTTTTTGTTTATATGTTGGCAATTCATTTTCAATTTTGACATCGAAAGGAATAAATGAATTCGCCTTTTTACCCGCAGGTAAAATTCCTTCATTGACAGAAGAAATTATTATGGTTTCAAAATCTAATACCCTTGATTCCAGCATTCCCATAACCTGTAATCCTTGCAATGGTTCACCTTTAAAATCTAAATTCTCATTGTTTAACAATTCCTTATAGATTGAATAAAGAGTTTTAATATCTGTAACACTTTTATAGGTTTCCATTAAGTTTTTAAGCTGATTAAAAACTTCATAAAAACGAAATAAGTATTCAAGGTTTAACAGATTTGATTTTTTGTTTTCAGTTAATCGATTTTTAATCCTCAGAATTAGTTCTAAGCAATTCTCGACAGCAGTTTGCGGGTTATTGTCCCAGGAAGCGAATAGAAGTTTTAGAAGTTCAGATTCTCCGGGAACAAGCCTGACCATTCTATTGACTGAAATAAAAATAAGGTTGTTGGTTTGAATGTCATCAATGATAATGTTCAAATAGTTTATGCCGTCCTTTGTGAAGAGGAGTTGCAAAAATTGATGAGATAGAATTATTTGTAGATCTCTATTGTATATTTTTCCGGTTTCTTTGTTTTTGTGAAGCTGTAATAAACTTTCAAAAAGAGAGCCAAGTGGAATAGTTCTTAATGGAAAGCCCATGGTGATGTTAAGTGCAGAAACATTTTCCGGAAAGGAATTTATTACTGGAATTAACAGCGTTTCATCTCCCAGAATGAGGGCCGTATTTGATAAATCAGGGTCTTTCTTTTTTAGTTTTTTGAGAAGAGTGCCAATATATTTGGCTTGTCCTACATTTTTAGGAATCCCAATGATCTCAATGTTTTTTGGTTTGCTATAATTATCTGTTATCCAATTGAAAGAATTATTAGAAAAATATTTCCAGTTCTTTTTGTATTGACGAGCAAACAAACCTGCATCATGCACAGGACTCTTATAGAAACATTCATCTATATCCCAGTAAATACTAGCTAAATCATTTTGTAGTAATTCCTGAATTATTGTTTGCTCTGCGGTATTTAAAGCATTAAAGCCTATAAAAAAATGTTGTTTTGTTAGATTGCTTTCAATATAATTCTGAAGGTTTTCAACAGCTTCCCGATACATTAAGCCTTGATAACCAATTTTTTTCAGTTTTAAATTATCTGTATACAAGGAGTATAATCCGTATAGTTTTTTCCAGAATGACAAGTAGTTTTTAACAAGATCTGTTTGTTGCTTTGCTAGTGACCAGTGTTCTAAATCTTTGATATTACTTAAATAATTAAATATTTTTTCAGGATCAATTAAGTACCTGTCAATCTCATTGAAATCCTGAAGTAAGATCTGGGCCCATTTTGAAAAAGAATCAAATCCTTCAGTGCTATTGTTGAAATCTAATTGATTATAAATGGAATAAAATTCAAAAAGCAATTGAATGTTAGGGGCAGATTTAAGATGTGAAAGTTCTTCTACAAACTCTTCAATACTTAATATTTCCGGTGCAAAAATAGATTTGTCAAGCGAATTGGTTAATTCATGTTTCAAAAATATTCCGGCTCTTCTGTTGGGAAGAATAAAGGTAACATCAGAGAATTCTATATCTCTGGATTTAATATCATTAAGAACTTCAGAAATAAAACTAGCCATGTATTAAAAATAAAAAACGCTTCGGAATTCCGAAGCGTTTTTATTAATATTTAAAATATTACTTTACTTAATTATTTTTTAAGTTTTACTTCAACACGTCTATTATTTTTTCTACCAGCGCTAGTTGCATTGGTGTCAATTGGATAATCTTCACCAAAACCTATCGCAGTTAACCTTGCAGAATCAATTCCATTTTCAACCAAATAAGCCATAACAGCATTTGCTCTAGAATCTGATAATCCTTGGTTAAGCGTTTTGCTACCCACACTATCAGTATGACCTTCAATTGTGAAGTTAGCTTGTGGATATTCTTTCAAGATAGCTGTGATTGCTTGTAAAACAGGCATTGTAGCTTGTTTGAAAGAAGCTTTACCAGAGTCAAATAAGATTGTTTTAGCATAGTTATTTAAAGTAGCCATAACTTCAGGAGTTGGAACAACTTCTGGGCAACCATTGTTAGCAACAGTACCAGCCTCATTAGGACACTTATCGTCTTTATCTAAAACGCCGTCTTTATCTGTATCAGCCCAAGGACAACCATTGTTAGCTGCAGGACCAGCCTCATTAGGACACTTATCTTTAGCATCAGTAACGCCGTCACCATCTGCATCAGGACATCCGTTTAATGCTTTTAAACCAGCAACTGTTGGACAATCATCATTTTTATCAACTACACCGTCACCATCAGAATCTGGACAACCATTAAATTCGGCAGGACCAGCTGCATTAGGACAGTCATCTTTACTATCTTCAATACCATCACCATCAGTGTCTGGGCAACCGTTAAAGGCTTCTAGACCGAATACTTCTGGACAAGCATCATTTTTGTCATAAATACCATCTCCATCTGTATCTGCTCCACCAAAGTTAACTGATAATCCAAGAGTGTGTTGGAAGTGCTTAGGTAAGTAATCTTCAAATGAATGCTTATAAGTAGATTGAAGACCAAGAGCAATATTTTCTGTAAACCAGAAATTTAAGCCTAGGGTTCCGTTTAATGTACCGGCACCTATGTCATCAACCCAAGTATAACCACCACCTACACCAAGGATAGGCTCAAGTTTTTTAGAGTTTATAGCATCAGCAAATGAATATTTAACTGTACCATCTACTGCATAATATGATAAATCATCAGCAGAAGAATCTCCAATTTTATCAATCTTGTTGATAGAACCTCCAACGGCTAATGAAAAATTATCATTTAAATACTTGGAAACAGAAATTGTTGACAAAGAAGGAAGAATGTTGTAATGATCAGCAACATTAAAATACTCATCAAAATATCCTCCTAAAGGAGCGTCTTCACCAGTTGGGTATATGTCAACTGCATTTACGCCAAAACTTATTTGCCAAGGATTGTTCTCGTTTTGTGCATTAACGTTACTTAAACCGAACACTAGTAAAGTAACTAAAAATAATCTGCTAAGATTTTTCATATTCAAAAAATTTATTTTTAAGTGTTAATTATGGACAAAAATAAGTTGTTATATGTTATTAACAAAGACAAATATAGAAAAATATTGCAAAAACATCGTTTTAAACACTGTAAACAGTGGATTTTAGATAATTTTCAATTCCTTACCAACCTTTTTAAAGGCCAAAATTGCTTTGTCCAATTGCTCCTGATTGTGAGCAGACGACAATTGCACTCTAATCCGGGCCTTTTCACGTGGTACCACAGGGAAAAAGAAGCCTATAACATAAATCCCTTCTTTCAGAAGCATTTTTGCCATTTTTTGTGCTAGTTTAGCATCATAGAGCATTACAGGAACAATGGCAGAATCGCCGTCAATTATATCAAATCCAGCTTCTTTCATGCCTTTTTTGAAATAATTGGTATTCCATTCTAATTTGTCTCGTAAAGCTGTGTCGTTTTGCAACATGTCAAAAACCTTTATTGATGCACCAACAATTGCGGGCGCCAGCGAATTTGAAAACAAATAAGGTCTTGATCGTTGCCGAAGCATTTCAATAATTTCCTTTTTACCGGTAGTATAACCTCCCATAGCACCTCCCAAGGCTTTACCCAGTGTTCCGGTTATTATATCAATTCTTCCCATAACTCCTTTTTCTTCAAGGGTTCCTCTTCCTGTTTTGCCAATGAATCCTGCGGCATGACATTCATCGATCATAACCAAAGCATCGTATTTATCTGCGAGATCACAAATTTTATCCAAAGGTGCTACAATTCCATCCATTGAAAAAACACCATCGGTCACAATAATTTTAAATCGGGCTCCTTTTTTATTGGCTTCGATCAATTGTTTTTCCAGATCTGCCATATCGCTGTTTTGGTACCTGTACCTGGCAGCTTTACAAAGGCGTACTCCATCAATTATAGAGGCATGATTTAAAGAGTCTGAAATGATGGCATCCTCTCCTCCAAATAAAGGTTCAAAAACACCTCCATTAGCATCAAATGCAGCCGCATACAAAATGGTGTCTTCAGTTTGATAGAAGTCAGCTATTTTCTGCTCCAATTCTTTATGAATGTCCTGTGTACCACAAATAAAGCGTACTGAAGACATTCCAAATCCATGTGTGTCTAAGGTTTCTTTGGCAGCTTTTATAACCTCTGGATGTGATGAAAGGCCTAAATAATTATTTGCGCAAAAATTTAAAACAGTCTCTCCTGTAGACAACCTTATCTCAGCACCCTGAGCAGATGTGATAATTCGTTCTTCCTTGTAAAGCCCATTGTTTTTTATGTCCTTTAGCTCTTGTTGTAAATGTTGTTTTAACTTGCTGTACATCTTTGAAATATTTTATACAAATTTAGTTGGATTATTTGCAAATTTCAGCATTCAACAACGGTTATATTTTCGTTGATGTAAATAAGAATTTTTTTTGATGTTGTATACCCAATTTGCTGCAATGCTTTTTGATAGTCATTTAATTGCCTTTCATGTTCAGGTTTTTGCTGACCAGTTTTATAATCAATAATTATAGCTTCCTTATTTTCCTTTATAATAATTCTGTCCGGACGAAAGATTTGTCCATCTTTGGTAATTATGTCCCGTTCTGTTAGAATAATTTCGTTTTGAGCATAATATTCTTTTAGTTGTTCGTGATTAACAATTTTTAATGCAGTTTTTAACAAATCATCTTTTTGATCCTTATTTATAATTCCAAAGGTTACATAGTCCTCAATGACATAGTTTATATCTGATTCTGTACTAATATTTGCCATAATTCTATGCAGAAGATTTCCTCTTTCAATGGCTTCTTTTTGTTTTGTATCCCATAGTAAACCGGAATTAGTAATTATATTGATATTATGAGAAGCTGGAGAAGTAGAAATTAATTCTTCCTGCACGGTAGTGCCTAATATATTCTCTTCTAAGGCTAACTGCCTTTTGCTGCTTCCAAAGGTGAAATGGTTTTTTGCACCATCCCAGAGATGAATTGATTTTAAGTAATTTATGATTAATCCTGAGTAGGACTTGAGATTTTCACTATTTCCAGAATTAAAATCATATTTACCAATGACATACAATTGCTCAATGGCTCTGGTAAAAGTTACGTATAGTATGTTAATGTTATCCAGCTCTAATTCAGCCTGATGTTTGTTATAGATATCTGATCCATATTGACTGTAAGCCTCTACATCTTTGTTCAGGTTAATCAAAGTTTCATCATATCCGTAGAATTCTTTAGGGTCTACTTTAAACCAACATTTTGAATCCTGTTCCCTGTAAATATCGAGATCTGCAAAAGGAAATATAACCACCGGGAATTCCAGGCCCTTTGCCTTGTGAATGGTCATAATTTGTACAGCATTTTGACCTTTTGGAGTCACGATGCTCAATTTGTCTTTTTTGGAGTCCCAATAATTAAGAAACCCTATTAAACTAGGCTGCTTTTCCTGCGAGTAGTTTAACACCTCATCTAAGAAGTATTGAATATATGCATCGGCTTTTTCATTGAGCTTAAATGCTCTTAAAACAGACTCGACGGACTCATAAATCGAGGATTGCATAAAGGCTTCAAAATCAAATTGCTGTAATTTTCTAAATAAGGAAGTTGGATCTAAACTAAGAAAAGGTTTAAAAAAATCATGCTTGTTTTCAATACGCCTTGAATCTGCTATGTAATTTAATATTTCAACTTTTACTTCTGTATTTTCAGAATGCACCGCAAGTCGCATGACATTAATTATAAATCGAATTTCAGGTGAACGATCCAATAGCAATGTTTCAGATGAAATAATAGGAATATCTGCACGGTTCAATGCGTCTGCAATAGCGATACCTTCAATGCCTTTTCTCACTAATATGCATATATCCTTTAATTCATAACCTAAGTTTAATATTCTTTTAATAGTGTCAATTACTTTTGAGCAATATATTTCATTCCTGTCATCATCTCTCGAGATTTCCAAAAGTGAAATATCAACCAGCCCATCTATCGTGATGCTTGCATCTTGCTTACAAGAAGAATAAATGGCAGCATATTCAGGGCACTTAAATACAAAACCAGACAAATGTTTAAAAAAGGAATTGTTGAACTCTACTATATGCTTACAACTCCTATAGTTCACAGGAAGATCTTCTACTTGTTGCTTGACCGGGAATGGCTTTACTTTTTCATTAA
>CBDUIO010000075.1:0-9471 GCA_965367355.1 uncultured Flavobacteriaceae bacterium | reverse complement strand
GTGAGACTTCAACAACATTGCCGGTTGTGGATACAGCGGTTTACAGTGCTATAATTACAATTGACAACACAGATTGTTCTTTTAGTGATGAAGTATTAATAGAATTCTTCCCGGTACCTCAACCTTCCTTCCCGGAAGCAGGTATTATTAAATGTGCAAATGAAGAATATACGCTTCAAGTAGAGGTGGCAAATATCTCCGATCTGAATAGTTTGACCTATACATGGTCATTAAATGGGAATCAGGTTCAATCAAGCGACAGTAATATTTACTTATTGACGGCATCAGCCGAAGAAGAAGGTACGGTCAAGGTTGTGGTTACTGATGATGTGACAGGATGTACTGCGGAGACCGAACTGTTAGTTGAATTCTACGAGAATAGTTATTGTGTAGACTTGCCTCAAGGATTATCACCTAACGGCGATGGTGATAATGATTGTTTGATTTTAGATCATTTAGATGTTAAGGAAGACATAACTAAAATAGACATATTTAACAGATTAGGAGTTAAAGTATATGAATTGAATGAGTATGTAGATCAGTGGTGTGGGACAGATCAGGATGGTAAAAAACTTCCGGTTGGAACCTATTTCTACATTATCCACACGAAAGCTCAGGAGCCAAGAACAAGCTGGATTTACTTAAACTACTAAACTAACAACATTTATAAATGAAAAACTTATATATAATCATAGTATTCCTTCTGGCATTGAATTTAAGTGCACAGCAAGACCCTCAATACACACAATATATGTATAATATGAATGTCATTAATCCGGCGTATGCAGGATCAAAAGAGAATTTATCTTTTGGGCTGTTGTATAGAACACAATGGGAAGGTTTGGATGGCGCACCAAAAACAGGAACATTTTTTGGTCATTCTCCTGTTGGTAGGAATGTTGGATTAGGACTTTCGGTCATTTCAGATGAAATTGGACCAGTCAAAGAAACCAATGTTTATGCAGACTTTTCATATACAGTGCCATTGGGAGGTGTCCATAAACTGGCTTTCGGATTAAAAGCAGGAGCAACCTTTCATGATATTGGATTGACAGGACTTGATCTTATCAATGCTAATGATCCATTCTTTAATGAAAACATCAATTCGACTACACCAAATATAGGAGCCGGAGTGTTTTACTATACAGATAATTATTATCTCGCCGTATCCATTCCAAATATTTTAGATTCTGTGCATTTAGACGCCAATGGGAATAATATAGGTTCTGAAACGATGCACTATTTTGTAACAGGTGGCTATGTATTTCAAGTTTCTAAAAACACCAAATTGAAACCTTCATTTTTAGTTAAATCAGCATTAGATGCACCAACATCGTTTGATGTTAATTTAAATGCCTTGTTTTATGAAAAATTTGAAATTGGAGCGTCTTACAGACTGGAAGATTCCTTTTCAGGCTTGATCAATTTTGCCATCACTCCTGGTTTAAGAATTGGGTATGCATATGATAGTGTGACATCAGATATAAAAGCATATGCTCCCGCTTCACATGAATTTATGATCTTGTTCGACTTGAATTTTCCTAAGAAAGTATCCCGTTCACCAAGATATTTCTAATCTGTTAAGCTAAAAATTATGAAAAAACTATATATACTTTTTACCATTTCAATTCTTAGTAGTTTAAGCTTAATTGCTCAGAATGATAACACTAAAAAAGCAGATAGACATTTTGCACGATTTGAATATATTGATGCTGCCGAGGATTATTTGGATCTAGTAAGGGATGGAAAAGCAAATACCTATGTGTATTCCAGGCTGGCAGAATGTTATTACAATGTGTTCAATACCGTTAATGCAGAAAAATGGTATGCAAAAGCCCTGGCAGGATCAGATGATCCGGAGCTTATCTACAAATATTCTCAAATGTTAAAGGCTAATGGAAAATTTGACCAGTCTAACAAATGGATGGAAAAATTTTCTGTTATGCGTCCAGCAGATGTGAGATCAATTGCATTTAAAGAGAATCCTGATTATTTACCTAAAATATTGGAAAAAGGAAAAAAATTCAATGTTCAAAACCTGGATTTTAATTCAGAGAATTCCGATTTTGGCGGAACATTGCAAGATGATAAATTATACATTGTTTCGGCGAGAAATAATGCTCGTAAGACCTATGGCTGGAACGAAGAACCCTATTTAGATATTTTGGAAATTCCTATAAGAACCGATGGTGTTTTTGGTGATGCCTATTTGTTGGGAAGCAAAATAAACACAAAATTTCATGAAGGAACGGTTTCCTTCAGCCCTGATGGGAATACTATGTATTTTTCAAGGGAAAGTTTCTATGAAAAATCATATGAAAAGGACTCCATCACAAATAACAAATTTAGTGTCATGAATTTATTCAAGGCTACAAAATCAAACGGCCTTTGGGATAATATAACAGCATTACCATTCAACAGCAGTAAATACAACACCAGTGCCCCAAGTGTAAGCAAAGATGGTAAAACGCTTTTCTTTCATTCTGACATGCCTGGCGGATATGGATTGGCCGATATTTATAAAGTCGACATCAAATCCAACGGAACATATGGAGAACCTGTCAATCTTGGCCAAAAGATAAATACTGAAGGACAGGAAAGATTTCCTTATTCGGCAGGAGATGGGACTTTGTATTTTTCTTCAGATGGTCATTTAGGTCTTGGAGGATTGGATGTGTTTTTCTCTAAGGAAATCGATGGAAAAATGGCACCAGTCAGAAATATTGGGATTCCTGTAAATAGTAATGCAGATGATTTTGCATTTACAATTAATGATGCTGGTGAAGGATTTGTGTCTTCAAACAGAATGGGTGGAAGAGGAAGTGATGACATTTATGCGGTTAAGAAATTACAACCAATATGCGATGTACTAATTGCAGTGAATGTCACCGATTCAAAAACAGGAGAAAAACTAAACGGGGCATTTGTTAATTTATCAGATTCTTATAACAATACATTAAGCTCCAAGAACACAGATAATAATGGAAATTCTGAGTTTATGATTGAATGCAAAACTAACGCGCAATTGCAAGTAGCTCTGCAGGATTACGAAAGTAAAAAGGTGTCAATATCCGGGACCAGAGATGAGGAAATTATGGTTAATGTTGCATTAGATCCTATTGAAAAACTAATTGTTGATGATCAGGTTGTCCTGAATCCTATCTATTTTGAATTTGATAAGTCAAATATAACTTCAGAAGCAGCATTCGAATTGGATAAACTGGTCCAAATTATGACAAAATATCCAGAGATGGTTATTCATGCGACCTCGCATACAGATAGCAGAGGAAGCGATGCTTATAATTTATCCTTATCAGATAGGAGAGCAAAGACAACAGTACAATATGTTATTTCTAAAGGGATAGATTCATCAAGAATTTCGGGAGAAGGAAAAGGAGAGAAGGAACTAAAGGTTAAATGCGGCTCCAACTGTAAAGAAGAAGATCACCAAATGAACAGACGTTCAGAATTTATTATTGTTAGTGATGCAACTCAGGCACAATAATTTAAATTGTTATTCATAAAAAAAGCCTGCTAAATTTATTAGCAGGCTTTTTAATATTTCATCACTTGAATTTCTAAGGGACTTTAACAATGACATTTTCTACATGCAAAGTCATGTTTTGATTTGCTGAGTCACTTCCGGTGTATCTAAAAGCAATATGTGCAGTCCCTGTATAGGAAGATAGATCAATATCTCCGGAATTTGTAAAACTGAACCAGGTACTGTAATCTGCAATATAGCTTACTACAAAATCTAAAGATGTCCATGTGGCTGTTGAAATTCCCGCTTCGGTACCATCAAAATCTGTAGAGATCATGACATCCAGCGGATCATGACCAGAATCGGGATACGCATGTTCTGTTTGGAAAGTCAATATTTCTCCATCTTGCCCGTCCATATCAATTCCCGGAGTAATTAACCAAACTATATTTGAGGAATCACCGGAATTGTACGGATTCAATTCTGCATATCCATTACCACTATAGACTTGCTCGGTCCAAACTACAGAACCGGCTTCAGCATAATTGATCCATCCCGGTAAGTCCAGATCTGTATTATCAATAGCTGTATTAAAAGATTCCTCAAACAAAGGATCACATCTATTTTCATTGAAATTGATATCATCAGTAGAATTAAGAACCAGAACAATATTACTTCCTCCAAATGTTCGTGTTATTACTCCTGCTATGCTTCCCCTTCCATTCAATGGCAATGGAACTTGATTAAAAGATGCAAAAGAACTGGTTTCCATTAATAATTCAGAACCATTTCCACAACTGACAAGAGGATATTGAGTATCAAAATCATCATAGGCATCTACGAATGTAGAACCAACTAAATTTGCCGGGAATTGAACATTTTGTAAAGCAACCAGCATACCCATATGTGAATTATTTATGTCTGAAGGATCTGCGGTAACAGGAACTAAGGTTTCAGTAGTGCTTGACCTAAAGATAAAATCAGGAATTTGATTGGCAGTAATTACGTCCACTTCATTTCCATCACCCTGACCACCAATTGTTAGGACATCTGATGAATTAAGACCAACATAAAGTCCTTTTAGTTTTATATAAACTTCTCTTCCCTGATTGAACTGATTGTAAGTATCAACCTGATTTAAAACCACACTTATGGCAGCTGTCGGGTTTTCAGGGGCATCCTGCATATAGAACTCTTTATAGAAATTACCTGTTTTGTCTGATGAAGTCACATATCCTTTTACAACCAGATCCGACTCAATTAATGTTGCCTGACCATTATAAAGGTTTTTTAGGTCCGTTATACTAATTAAGGTCAGTTCATTACTCGAAATCGCAGATAATATATTTTGTAGGCCTAGGTTCTCTTCGGTGCCTAAACTTTCAGGAACTGAAAAATCGTCATCTTCTACACAAGAGAAGAATGCTGCACTAACTATAATAGCTAGCAGGATATTTAATAATTTACTTGTCTTCATAATGTTATATATTATTTTTTTCATAGTTGTTTTTAAAATCTAAAGTATACGTTTACAAAATAGGTAGTTCCACGTCCATACCAGTATTTAGAACCAAAAACCCGTTGCGGATTGTTTGAATCGTCCCTGAGTGACCTGTAATTAGCATCTCTGCCCTGTTCAAAACCTCCCGATTTATATACCTTATCCAGAAGGTTGTTAATACTTGCAAAGAAACCAATATAGTAATCATCAATTTTCCAAGACTTACCACCAATGGCATTTACAACCAGGTAGTCATCAAATTTCTCCTGTTTTAACAACTCTCTTGCCACATCAACATCATAATCGTTAAAAGGTAAACCATCGGCATCCAAATAGAAATTCTCAGTCCTGGTTAAAGGTGAAATATCTATATACGTATTGGTGAAAAAGTTTGTTGTTGCACCAACCCACCAATAGTCCGGATCACGATATTCAAACCCCACAGAGTAAGCTCTTTGGGGTCCTCCCGAAATTTTGTAATCTTTCAATTTGGCCTGACCAAAATCTTTAAACCCTTCTTCAAAATCATCTGATGTCAAATACAAATATGGATTATTTATATACGTATACTCACCAACAGAGGCAACACCTTTTAATTTTAATGTTGGAGTAACCTGTGCTTCAATTCCTAGCTCCATTCCAATATGCTGCTTATCAATACCTTGTAACACTTCTTGAACGAATGCTGTGTTATCACCACCTATACCGTCAGCAAAAAAGAAGGAGATCTCATTGGCATTTTTCATGGTTGTGTAAAATCCTGTCAGTTTGGCCTTAACTATAGGTGATCTATAGATATAACTGGCGTCAACAGATGAAATTTTCTCTTCAGAGATTTCAACGCCTCTTCTGTCTCCAACAATATCATTACTTTCTCTGGAATTTGAAAATGTATTTCTTAATGAAGGTGCTTTTGTTAAATATGCCGCATTAACATCAAATAAATGTTTTCCGGTTAATTTATAGGTCAGCCCACCTTTTATCCCGAATCCGGTAAATGAAAGCTCTTTACTTTTTCCAAAAGAATTGGGCTGAGCTTCATGGTCATACAATCCTTCTCTTTGGTATGTTGTATTTGTCACACTACTCGCCAGATGAAAATCGATTTTTTTGTATTTGAATGTTCCTTGGGCAAAGGCGGATAAGATATCAGAATTTAAATTAAAGTTATACCTGAATTTTTCACCTTCCTGAGCAACACGATCCGGATTGTTCAGGTCGAATTGATATCCTTCAAAAGCATCTACATTCAAATATCCTGTAGTGCTTCCGAACAGGTCGATGATCTCTGCAAAATTTTCAGATTCTAAATTGCTGTATCTTACAGATGCATTTAAAATGATATTATCGTTTAGTTCCGTGTTTAATATGGAATTAATTGTAAACTGTTTGTCGTCTGACCTGTCTTCATATAAGGCATAAGCGGCATAATCACCATTGATGTTATTGGTTAAATTAGCATCATAGATCCTGTTCCAGTCTATTTGACCATCATTGATGAATTCCTGTTCAGAAATATAAGCTCCTGCGTAATCAGGACCATCTGAATCTGCCAAGAAATAGCTTGGTAATTTCTGATAATAAGTTGGACTTGGGTTCGCGCCACCTGCAAAATCCAATCGGCTATTCCCAATTTTTCCAAATTGATAGGCAACATTGGTATTAACAGATGTTTTGCTGTCTAAGTTCCAGTAATGATTTAACATCAAAATAGGTTCTACAACCTCTTTAATTCTTGAATTTCTTTTTACCCCGTCCTGATAACCCCAATATTCATTGTACCTGATATCTTTTAGATCGTAGACTTCCTGCGTATTTGGAGAAGACTTACCTCGTCTGTTAGGTGCATATATAGATGTAAAATTAATACTGTGTTTATCATTAATCTGTTTTTCTACAGAGGCAAAAAATGAATTGGAGTCATATAAGGTAGCATCCTGATAACCTTCATTTCCCCAACGTCTACCGGCAGAAATTGTATAAGCCCAACCATTCTCCATTAATCCGGATGAATAGCTTGCCATTAGGCGATTTGTATAGCTTCTGTTAGAGGAGGAATAAGTAACTCGACCACCTTCTCTGTATTGAGAAGCCCTGACGTTAATATTTGTAGTACCTAAAATTCCTCCAAAATTATAAGCAGAAGGTGCCAGACCTATGGAAAGTTCCTGATTTCTAACAACATCATTGAGACCTCCCCAGTTACTCCATTGAGGTCTTCCATTAAAGAGCTTGTTCATTTCAATCCCGTTGATCAGCACAGATCCGTTTTCTGAGTCTAAACCTCGAACTCTAAAGAAAGAGGAGCTAAATTCAAAAGCGGCTGTTCTTGAAAACAAGTCTTGAGAAGCGGACAGGAGCCCGGAAATATTATCAGCGCCACTGGTATCACTGTTTAATTCGTCATCGGCCAGGGTAATGGTGAACAGGTCTGGAGAATCAGATACATCTATATCTAAAGTCATATCTGTAATATCAACAGTTTGTCCCTGATTGACCACTATTGGATAGCGGTTTGTGAGATATTCATCTTTTGAGATGTTTATAATTTGTTCACCAAGAGGAATATTCCCGGTAAAACTAAACATACCAAAACCATCTGTAGTGGTTGAAAGATTTGTACCTTCAATGGTGACATTTACATTGGGAATAGGCTCGTTTGAAGATGCATCAATAACGCTACCCTTGACAATGGTTTGCTGAGAAAATGCAGAAAAAACAAAGAAAATTCCGAATAGAAAATAAAAGAATTTTTTTTTCATACTTTAAGTTAAAATTGATAGTCTTTGTTGGTTGAAATAATAATTAAAAATTATTATTAATGGTTCACAAATTTACATTATTTCTAATAAATATTTACTTTTGGAATACGTTTTGTAACCTTAAAAGCAATAATATAATATTCAAAAAAATGAAGTCTTTTAAAACCATTGCCTTACTGATTGGATTATGCTTTTTTATAATAGGCAATGCTCAGGAAAAAAAGAAGTTCAAAGTACAAACCATTGCATTTTATAACCTTGAAAATTTATTCGATACTGAGAATGACCCAAATAAGTTTGATGAGGCGAGCCCTATTATGGAGATAAAAGCCAATAGGGAAGAGATTTATTTAAAAAAGGTTGAAAATATGGCCCGGGTTATTGCTGATATTGGATCTGAAGTTGCAAATAATTCGCCTGTTGTCATAGGTGTTTCTGAAGTTGAAAATATAAAAGTTCTTCATGATCTCGTCAATCATCCAAATCTGTTAAAAAAAGACTATGGTATTGTACATTATGATTCCCCTGATGCTCGTGGCATTGATGTGGCTTTGCTTTATCAAAAGGCTATTTTCACACCGACTACCACAATTAATCATGAACTTAAAATTTACGATGACATTTCCCGAAAAAGAGTTTATACCCGGGATCAGCTATTAGTAACAGGTAAGTTTGATGGAGAAATAATGCACTTTATTGTTAGTCACTGGCCATCCAGATCCGGGGGAGAAGCGAGAAGCAGACCCAAACGGATTGCTGCTGCAAAACTCAATAAAAGTATCATAGATTCATTGCAGGCCATAGATCCTTATGCAAAAATATTTACAATGGGTGATTTAAATGATGACCCAACAAATTCAAGTTTAAAGGATGTACTTAAGGCCAAGAACGATATTGATGAGGTTGGACTCAAAGAAATTTACAACCCAATGGAAAATTTGTTTAAAAAAGGTTTGGGTTCCAACGCGTACAGAGATGCATGGAGTTTGTTTGATCAAATTTTATTTACACAACCTTTGTTGGAACGTGATTTCTCATCATATAGATATTATAAAGCAGGAATTTTTAATAAACAATATTTAACCAACAAAAAAGGACGATACAAAGGCTATCCTAATAGGAGTTTTGCCGATGGAAATTTCACTGATGGCTATAGCGATCATTTTCCGGTCTATGTGTATATTATTAAAGAAGCAAATTGAATTATAAAAAAAGGGACTTAAAACAAGTCCCTTTTTTTATTTTTAATTAAACCAGATGCTCCACGGAATTCTTGATAATATAAGTAACCAGGCAATTAAATAAAAAATGGTTATTGTCTTGAATTTCTTGGCAGCCGTCAGTTTCTTCTTATGTTTTGAAAATCCTATAGTGATCAAAATGATTCCTAATATCCCAACAAAAGGATGTTCAATCGCAACCTGTCGGGCAAATGACGTTAAACCTCCCATTCCATTCGCTTTGATGCTTTCCAGTCCTAATGGTGATACAAAATAAAGGATGAGACCAATTAATAATTGAATGTGAGCAACGATCACTGTAAATAAGGAGATCCTTAGATCGTTATTATTAAATTCTTTTTTCCCCAGAAGTTTAAAAAGTGCATTAAAGGTTGCCAGAGTTAAAATAAGCAGGACCAAATATGCCCAATAGGAGTGAAGGATTTGAACCGTTTCGTACATGATTATGTTTTTTTTTAGTTAGTGAAAAGCAAATGTAATAAA
>CBDUIO010000074.1:0-9475 GCA_965367355.1 uncultured Flavobacteriaceae bacterium | reverse complement strand
TATAGAATTTCTTTGACTTTAAACTTGATTGAAGGATATGATTACGATGAAATATGTGAAATAATGGATATGTCTTATGCTAACTGCAGAACGACCATATCGCGTGCTAAAGAAAGCTTGCGTAACAAAATGATGCAACAGGCATAAAAAACAAAATAATTATGAGTATAGATAAATTAGATAAGCTTTTTAAGAATCTTAAAAATGATTTTGATATTGAGGCGCCAAATCTCAATCATCAACAACGCTTTTTGGACAAGCTAAACAACCAAAATAAGATCGCGGCAATACCTGTTACAAAACGCAGTTACTGGAAACCTTTATTAAGCATAGCAGCATCAGTCGTGTTATTGGTTGCCTTATTCTTTGGGACACAGCAAGAAGCAAGTGCGAAAGATCTGGCTAGTGTTTCTCCGGAAATGGCTCAAACTCAAAATTTTTTTACTGCCGCAATTTCAAATGAACTGGCTAAGCTGGAAGCTGAAAGCACTCCAGAAACATCAATTATAGTTCAAGATGCTTTAAAGCAAATTGAAATTCTCGAGTCAAAATATGAATTACTTAAAGAAGACCTTTCTGAAAGCGGCGATGACAACCGAGTGATCTATGCCATGATTTCCAACTTCCAGAGCAGAATTGATCTGTTACAAAACGTGCTGCACAAAATAGAAGAAATTAAACAACTTAAACAAATTAGAAATGAAAACGCTACAACTTTATAAACTGGTTTTACTCTTATTAATCCCGGCTATAATTATCGCAGGAGATGAAGGGAAAGGAAAATACACCAAAAACAAAATGATAAATAAAGTGTTCACAGTAAATAGTGATGCAACTTTAAAGATCAATAATAGCTATGGTAATTTAGATATTGCAACTTGGAACGAAAACAGAATTGAAATTCAAGTATCAATCACAACCAATGGAAATGATGAAGAAAAGGTCCAAAAAAAATTAGACGAAATAACGGTTAAGTTTTCTAATTCATCTGAATGGGTGTCAGCAGAAACCATATTCAATAAAAATAAATCGAACTCCTGGTGGAACTGGGCCAAAAACAACAATGTCAATATGGAAATTAATTACCTGGTTAAAATGCCTGTCACTAATGCAGTGATTTTAGATAATGACTATGGTAATATTAATCTGGATAAATTAAAAGGTATGGCAAAAATTAGCTGTGATTATGGCAAAATTACAACCAAGGAGTTAATGGCAGATAATAATTCCATTAGTTTTGATTACACAAACAACAGCTATTTTGAATATATTAAAAGCGGAAAAATCAATGCCGATTACAGTGGTTATACTGTTTCTAAAACAGAGAATCTGGATATAGTTGCAGATTATACCCAGTCAAAAATAGAGGTTGCCGAAAACATCAATTATAGTTGTGATTATGGAGGAATTACTATTGAAAAGGTGAATAATGTAAATGGAAATGGAGACTATTTAACAACAAGAATAGGAGACGTCTACAAAAATGTAACTATTGAGGCAGATTATGGGTCTATAAAAATTGATAATATGACAGCCAATGCCGGAAATTTGAAGATCAATTCTGATTATGTAGGTATCAAAATTGGAATTGACCCTGCCTATAACTTTGATTTTGAAATCGATCTGGAATATGGGTCATTAAAAGACACGGAAGGGTTTGAATATAAAAAACAAAATATAGAATCCGGTGACAAATACTACTTTGGTTACTACGGAAAACAGAACAGTGGTAATTTAATACGAATTTCTTCTGATTATGGCAGTGTTACATTTATTAAAAATTAATTAGCTTAAAATTATTTAAAAATGAAAAAATTCAACTCTAAATTATTACTAGTCATTGCCCTAATATTTACAACCTCTATAAGTGCGCAAAATTGGTGGAAGAACTCAGTCAAAGGAAACGGTAATATCACCAAAATAACCAGATCAACAGCAGATTATGATGCTATTAAATGTGCAGGCTTTATGGATTTTGAACTTGTAAAAGGAAAAGAAGGAAACATAAGCATTGAAGGTGAAGAAAATCTTTTAGAATATATAATTACCGATGTTGAGAATAATGCCCTAATTGTTAAAGTCGAAAATGGCGTAAACCTAAAGACCAGCTGGAATAAAGGAATTAAAATCACCATTCCATTTGAAGATATCGAAAAGATTTCCCTTTCCGGCTCTGGTGATGTCTGGAATACAGACATGATAGTTACAGACAATTTAAGTATTGATCTTGCAGGGTCCGGAGATATTAAACTTACTGTAAAAACTGAATCACTGACAAGCAGTGTTTCCGGTTCCGGAGATATTAAGGTTGTGGGAGAAACTAAAAATCTGGAAACCAATGTAACGGGTTCCGGTGATTTTCATGGGTTTGAACTAAATGCTGATAATACTGAGGCTTCTGTGACCGGCTCGGGAGATATCAAGGTTATAAGCAATAAAATGCTTAAGGCCAGAGTAACCGGTTCGGGAGATATCCAATACAAAGGAAATCCGGATAAGGAGGACACAAAAGTAGTTGGATCAGGAAGTATCAAGAAGTAGAAAAATATTAAAAAGCCACTGGATGCAGTGGCTTTTTTTATTATTAAGGTTGTAATTCATATTTAATTCTACAGCAAACAATCTCCAAGGCTGTTAATTAAGTCCTGAACAATGCCATCATCGCCACAGATTGTTAATTTATTTTGAAGTGCTGCTTTATAAATATTACATAATTCTGAATAATTTGATTCTGATGCACTATCATAATTTGCTTTAGCAACCTGAACTTGATTATTTGCTTCTGTGCAGGCATTGTCATTATCTAAAGCAAAATCACCTTCTAAAGGTTCATTTTCGCAATTAAATCCTGTAAAAAGAATAAGAAAAGCTAGCAGCGCAATTAATTTTTTCATGTGATACGATTGAAGCCGTAAACTTAAAGAATTTCCTCTAAACAGGAATGGCATTTTTAGGAATCTTAAATAACAGGATAAGTCCTGCAATAAAAAATACGATCAAGAATAAAATGGAATATCGCATACTTCCTGTAAGTTCTGCAATGAATCCGTATAGAAACATACCAATAACAATTCCTATTTTTTCAGAAACATCATAAAAACTGAAATATGAAGCGGTGTCTTCTGTTCCTTCAGGAATTAATTTACTGTAAGTAGATCTTGATAAGGCTTGGATCCCTCCCATAACTATTCCAACAAATCCCGCAGTTATGTAAAATTGAAACGGTGTGACCACAAAATAGGCATAGGCGCAAATTACAATCCAGGAAAAAATAATGATGATCAAGGTTTTAATATTACCTATTTTACCCGAGAGTTTGGCAGTTAAATTAGCGCCAATAACAGCAACCAATTGAATTAACAAAATACTTACAATTAAACCGGTTGTTGAATCCTGTCCTCTCCAGTCAAGTTCCTCGACTGCAAAATAGGTAGCCGCGATCATAATAGTTTGCACAGCCATACTGTATACAAAAAAAGCTCTTAGATATCTTTTTAATATTTTATTGACTTTAATGGCTCGCCATATTTTCTGTAGTTCCATATATCCATTCATCAATACCTTTCTGGTCACCTTATGACCGGAATGCGTTCCGGTAGGCAAAAATTTAAATGTATACTGAGCAAATAACATCCACCATACTCCAACCAGTATAAAGGCTATTCTGGTTGGTTCACCGGCATCTTCAAATCCGAAGTAATCGTATTTCAAGATCATCCCCAGGTTTACTATTAAAAGCAGGACACTGCCAATGTAACCCAATGAAAATCCCTTGGCACTAATTTTATCCTGTTGCTCTGGATAAGCGATATCGGGTAAATAAGAATTGTAAAAAACAAGACTTCCCCAAAAACCAATGAGTGCGGTCATATAACATAAGAGTCCGAAAAACAAGTTATCTAAGCTAAACCAATACAAACCTATACAGGATAAAGCACCCAAATAGCAAAAGAACTTCATAAATCCTTCTTTATTACCTACATAATCTGATATTCCCGAAAGCAACGGGGACATAAATGATACGATTAAAAAACTTAAAGCAGTTACATAACTTATTAGAGAATCGTTATTGAAATCGTATCCTAGAAAATTTACCGTGTCGCTTATCTTGTTACCATCAGCATCTTTTACAATCGTCAATGCTCCATAAAATATTGGAAATACTGCCGAGGAAATTACTAATGGATAAACCGAATTAGCCCAATCATAAAATGCCCAGGCATTCAGTAATTTTTTACTTCCCTTTTCTAGATCTGCCATAATAAAAAAAGCTGCTCTTTTTGGAGCAGCTCCTAAAATAAACTAATTTTTTTAAACGATGATCAAAAATTGGAAATTGGTCTGAATGATGCTACACCAAATTTCTTTGCTTCAGCTTTTGCAGTTGGCGCTAATGCCGTTAAATTATCAATACGCGTTTGATTTGAAGGGTGTGTACTTAAGAATTCAGGTGGAGCCTGTCCTCCGCTATTTGCAGCCATTCTTTTCCATAATTCCGCGGCTTCATCAGGATTGTAGCCTGCAATAGCCGTAAGGTAAAGACCAATTCTATCAGCCTCAGACTCATGACTTCTGCTAAAAGGAAGCATAAGGCCTACCGTTGATCCTAAACCGTAGTACTGATTGAACATCTCTCTGTCATTAGCATCTTTAATTGCTATATTTCCCGCTACAGCACCTATTTGCTGTAACATTCCTGCACTCATTCGCTGCTGACCATGATTTGCCAATGCATGTGCCACTTCATGACCCATTATGGCAGCCACTGCTGTTTCATTTTGAGCGATAGGCAATATTCCTGTATAAAATACAATCTTGCCACCCGGCATACACCAGGCATTCACAGTAGGATCATCAACCAATTTGTATTCCCATTTGTAATCTTTAAGATATCCCTGGTAACCATTGGCATTCAACCAACGTTCCGCAGCAACGGCTATTCGCTGACCAACTCTGGTAATCATGTCCGATTGTGAAGTACCGGTAACGACATTATTCTCTGATAAGAATTGATCATACTGAGCAAAAGCTGTTGGAAACAATTGTGAATTAGGCACTAAAGCCATGGTTTTTTTTCCTGTAAAAGGATTTACAGTGCAGGCAAGGAATAAAGTTACAACCAAGGAGGTAACAATAATATTTTTTAGTTTCATTTTTTATGAATATTAAATTATTTAATCTATCGAATAAATTTACAAAAACCGTTCCTTTATTTATGGAAATAGCCATTAAAAAAATATTGTAAAAATCGATAAACGGATGATTTATTCTTTGAAAGGATTTTTTGCAACCAGTTAATTAAAAATTTGATCGCTGTTAATATTTTTATAAATAACCGACTGATGTAAAAACGAAACTATTAATTATGTACTTTTAAATATGAAAAAAATTGCACTTTTAAGTTTAGCTTTAGTTCTATTCAATTGTAATAGTAAAGCACAAAAAAAAGAAATGGAAAATAAAGTCTATAAGGTCACAAAGACTGAAATGGAATGGAAAGACCAGTTAAGTGATCTGGAATATAAGGTTTTGAGAAAAGCGGGAACAGAACCAAGATATTCCAGCCCATACAACGCTAATAAAGATGCAGGAACTTATGTCTGTAAAGCCTGTGAAACACCTTTATTCAGGAGTGAAAATAAATACGATTCAGGATCTGGCTGGCCGAGTTTTGACAGAGAAATTGAAGGAAATGTTGCATTTTCAACCGATAGGAACCTGGGATATATTAGAACTGAAGAGCATTGTGCGAATTGCGGTGGCCATCTGGGGCATGTATTTAATGATGGTCCAAGCGAAACAACCGGCAAGCGCCATTGTGTTAATGGTGTTGCATTAAAATTCATCCCGAATAGTGAATAATCATATAAATTATTAATCCATGGCGAACTATAAAGAGAGTATTATCAAACTATTTCAGTATTACAAAATGCTGGGTGATAAGACTTTTGAACAGATCGAGACTAAAGATATTCAGTGGCAATATAACAGTGAAAGTAATAGTCTGGCCATAATTGTAAAACACATGGTTGGTAATATGCTGAGCCGTTGGACCAATTTTCTATCGGAAGATGGTGAAAAAGCATGGAGACAACGTGACTCCGAATTTGAATATGCTTATTTTTTAAAATATGATATGATAGCAGCCTGGGAAAACGGATGGGATTGTTTGTTCAATGCAATTACTCCTCTGCAGGATGACGATTTTGAACGCATTGTTTACATCCGCAATCAGGGTCATACAGTCACTGAGGCCATAAACAGACAATTGGCACATTATTCTTATCACGTTGGACAGATAGTATTCCTGGGTAAAATGATCAAAGGAAATGAGTGGAAATCCTTATCAATTCCAAAAGGAAAATCATCAAAATATAACACTGAAAAATTTAGTAAAGAAAAAAGTAAAGGTCACTATACAGATGATCTTTAAATAAAAAAACCTTCAATACGATTGAAGGTTTTTTAAAACTAATTCTTTCTATTTAACTACTTTGCAGATAGTGCCTGAGTTGTATAGTATCCTGCTTCATTCGTAATCTTTCCTTCATCATTAAAATCATGTGTCAGCATGAGCGGTAAAATCACTTTTTTTCCGTCTGATTTTCTGGTCATTCTTGCATCCCACCAGGATTGAACAACCTTGGCATTTCCAAGTTCATATTCCAAATAGTCAGGATATCCGCGAACATCAATACTTTCAATTGTCCAGCCTTCAAGCATTCCTTTAAACATTTCTTTTTCCTCGGCAACTGTATGAGATTCATCACGGGCCATATCTAAATTTGTAAAGGTAGCATCTTCAGTAAAGTAACTAAATGCTTTATCAGCGTCACTATTAGCTAAAGCTCCCATCATTAACCTGACTGTATTGATGTTGTCATGGTTTTTGTAAATGACACCATTGGTTCTTGGCTGTAAACTTCTGCCTCTTTCATTCCATTGCAGATCATTATCATAAGTGATCATCGTTTTGATTTTATTGTCACTTGTCATTTGATACAATCTATGTACCGGCATATCTAATTGTACTCCAGTTTTGTTGTCAAGAGCCTTTAAATGATCCCAGGTTTGCACCCACAAACCATCATCACCCTTATATTCTATAGCATCCGGATAAGCCCCGGGAGACCTTTTATAACTGACATAAGACATGTTTTCTTTTACCCATTTTACACCTCCGAGCCACCACTCTTTATCCCTTCCTTTATCATTTTTGTTACCGCTTGTCCCATCCCAAGACTTAAAATCGTCAGCTAAATAACTGGCAACTTTGTCTGCATCTCCAGTAAAAAAGGCCTGCATCATAGACTCTACGGCATCTATGGCAGGATGTTCATTGTAGACCGTACCGTTCTTTTTTTCTTTTTGGGAATACATGATGCTGGAAATTAGCAACATGGCAATAATGAATTTTGTTTTCATTTTTAAAAATTTAGTTGGTTAATATCGTCCAATGTAATAAAATTTCTGAGAAACAGACTATTATGTTAATAAGTATTTTCTTATTTACTGTCTGAAATTATGTTTTACTAGAGGTAATTTATTTATTCCAATTTGGTTTTGTAAATTCGCAGCATCAATAATCAATTAAAAAAATAGACATGAGTAAATACGATATTATTGTACTTGGAAGTGGTCCCGGAGGCTATGTGACAGCGATCAGAGCTTCTCAACTTGGTTTTAAAACAGCCATTGTAGAAAAGGAAAATCTTGGAGGTGTTTGTTTGAACTGGGGCTGTATTCCAACGAAAGCACTTTTAAAATCTGCCCAGGTATTTGAATATCTAAAACATGCTGATGCCTATGGATTGTCTGTAAAGGAATTTGATAAAGATTTTGATGCTGTTGTAAAACGCAGTCGTGGCGTTGCTGATGGTATGAGTAAAGGTGTACAATTCCTGATGAAGAAGAACAAGATCGATGTTATTGAAGGGTTTGGAAAATTAAAACCGGGAAAAAAGATCGATGTTGATGGCAAAGAATATAGTGCAGATCATATAATTATAGCGACTGGAGCGCGTTCAAGGGAATTACCCAGTCTTCCTCAGGATGGTAAAAAAGTGATAGGATACAGAGAAGCCATGACCTTGCCAAGTCAGCCCAAAAAGATGATCGTGGTGGGTTCCGGTGCAATTGGTGTTGAATTTGCTTATTTCTACAATTCTATGGGTACAGAGGTTACTATCGTGGAATTCTTACCGAATGTGGTTCCTGTTGAAGACGAAGAAGTCTCAAAACAATTGGAACGCAGTTTCAAGAAAAGTGGCATAAAAATAATGACGTCTTCTGAAGTTACTAAGGTCGATACATCTGGAAAAGGTGTGAAGGCTTATGTAAAAACAGATAAAGGTGAAGAAGTTCTGGAAGCAGACATCATACTATCGGCCGTTGGAATAAAAACAAATATTGAAAATATTGGATTGGAAGATGTGGGAATTGCAGTAGACCGAGATAAAATACTGGTGAATGATTTTTACCAAACCAACATTCCGGGTTATTATGCCATTGGTGATGTCACTCCGGGACAGGCTTTAGCGCATGTCGCTTCTGCGGAAGGCATTCTTTGTGTTGAAAAAATTAAAGGTATGCATGTAGAAGCTTTGGATTATGGAAACATTCCCGGATGTACATACTGTTCTCCTGAAATAGCCTCCGTTGGCTTAACCGAAAAACAAGCCAAGGAGAAAGGATATGATATCAAAGTTGGTAAATTCCCGTTTTCTGCCTCAGGTAAAGCCAGTGCCGGAGGGAACAAAGAAGGATTCGTGAAAGTGATCTTTGACGCGAAATATGGCGAATGGTTAGGTTGCCACATGATTGGCGCAGGTGTTACTGATATGATCGCTGAAGCCGTTCTGGGACGAAAACTGGAAACTACAGGTCACGAAGTATTAAAAGCGGTGCATCCGCATCCAACAATGAGTGAAGCGGTTATGGAAGCGGTGGCTGATGCTTATGATGAAGTTATTCATCTATAGATAAAAGAACATAGATATTAGACTTAAAACTTCCGATTGCAAAATTGGGAGTTTTTTATTGAATGGACAAAATGTTCTCAGCGGCCTAATTAAAGAAAACTTTGAACTGCCAATTCATAGCTCTGTAAACCAAAACCAAGAATGACACCTTTGGCTACAGGAGAAATATAAGAGAAATGCCTGAATTCTTCTCTCGAATACGTATTTGATATATGCACTTCTACAACCGGAGTCGTTATTGCCTTTATGGCATCACCAATTCCTACCGATGTATGTGTGTAAGCTGCGGCATTTAAGATGATCCCATCATAACTAAATCCAACCTCCTGTAACTTATTGATCAATTCACCTTCAACATTCGATTGGTAATACTCTATGGCCACTTTTGGATATTTAGTCCTTACCTTTTCCAAAAATTCGGTAAAAGACAAATTACCGTAAATTTGAGGTTCACGTTTCCCTAAAAGATTCAAATTAGGACCGTTGATGATGAT
>CBDUIO010000073.1:0-9527 GCA_965367355.1 uncultured Flavobacteriaceae bacterium | reverse complement strand
TTGTTTGCAAATTCATCTGCAGTTAAATTTTTATCTTCGTTCAATGAGGAAACAGGGCAATTTACTTCGGCCCTTACCAGACAATCCGGGACATAATTGGACAAAATACTCATTATTACATCGATATTTTTTTCCTCGGGAGTAAAATCCGCATATGTCTCAGCTTCATGTTTAAAGGTTGAGGCAAATTGTTCAAGACATGAATTAATGAAATTGGCTCCCATGGCATCCAAAGTTTCGAATGTGGCATGCAGCTGATAGTAATTCTTTAAGTCCTTCGTCTTATCCCGTAATTCAATATCTAATATACCACCACCCCTTTTATCCATATTTTTGGTGATTGGTTTAGCATCATTGATGAGCTTTAATTTTGTACTATTAAAAAATGCATTCAGTTTTTCATAGCTGCCATTAAAAAGGAAATGGACTTGTCCGATCTTTGTTGTCGATATGATATTTGCCTTAAAACCGCCTCTTTCAAGCCAGAATTTAGCCGATTTACTTGCAGCAGCGACCACAGAACTTTCCTCTATAGCCATAGGTATGGCATATAGCTTGTCATTGATAAGAAAATTTGGAGCTACACCAAATGGCAGGTAGTAGTTTGTTATGGTGTTTTCTATGAATTCGTCATGCAATTTCTGCAAGAGCTTATCGTCATTCCAGTATTGTTTAATGATCTTCGCAGCATCATCATTGTTAGGAAAATAGGTATCTATGATCCATTCAATTTTTTTTTGTTTAGATAACTTAGAAAACCCGGAAATCGATTTACCCATTTTTTAGATACAATTTAAAAAACAAAGATACCAAGTTGGTTCTAATATAGATGGAAATGTTATTAAATACTGCGAATTAACTACCTATAAATGCTGTTTTTTGCATTATTTTTATTAAACTTGGCATTAATTTGGCTAATAATAAATTTAAGATGAAAGTTTTTAAATTGTTGTTCCTTTTTAGCTTTTTAGTAGTTTCTAATATTCATGCTCAAAATAAGGAAATTACCTTAGAAGAAATCTGGAGCGGAACATTCAGAACTGATGGGATTGAGGCTTTAAACCCCATGAAAAATGGGCAAAACTACTCGGTTTTGAATAATGACAGAGCAAACAATGCTGTCTCAATTGATATTTATGACTACAAAACCTCACAAAAACTAAGAACTTTTTTTAGCACCGATGATTTTAACGAAATCAGTTCATTTTCATCCTATACCTTTAGTGAAGATGAATCAAAAGTATTATTGGGAACAGAAGAAAAAAGGATTTTCAGAAGATCAAAAGAAGGAAAATACTATGTTTTTAATTCTCAAGATAATTCTGTTCAATTAATTTCCGAAGAACCTATTCAAGAGCCAACGTTTTCTCCAGATGGTAATAAGGTTGCCTATGTGCGTAACAATAATATATTTATAAAAGAACTTGTACTAAATACTACGATTCAAGCCACTTATGATGGTCAAAAAGACAGGATCATTAACGGTCTGACCGATTGGGTTTATGAAGAAGAATTTAAATTTGTTCGTGCTTTCGAATGGAATGCAGACAGTGATAGAATAGCCTTTTTAAAATTTGATGAATCGAATGTTCCTGAATTCTCAATGGATGTATACGGAAAGGCATTGTATCCGTCTCAAGATGTTTTTAAATACCCAAAGGCGGGCGAAAAGAACTCGATCGTGAAATTGTATATTTATGATCTTCTAACAACAGAATCTGACAGAGTGTTTCTGGAAAAGGAATATTCAGATTTTTACATTCCACGCATAAAATGGACAAAGGATCCCGAAGTCTTAAGTGCCCAATATTTAAACAGGCATCAAAATGATCTGGATCTGTGGTTGATAAATGCCAACGGTTATGAAAGCACAATTGTTTTGAATGAGAAAAGCGATACCTATGTGGATATTACCGATAATCTCACTTTTTTAGATAATGGCAATTTCTTATGGACTAGTGATAAAGGTGGATATAATCATATTTATCACTATTCTAAATTTGGAAATCTTATAAATCAAATAACAAGAGGGAATTGGGATGTAACCAGTTTTTATGGTTACGATATAAACACAAATAAAATATTTTATCAATCGGTTGAGGAAGGATCTGTCAACAGAGATGTTTATTCTATTAACCTGAATGGTACAGAGAAAAAACGTCTGACAAAAGAAGAAGGAACCAATAGCGCCACTTTCAGTTCAGATTTCGGATATTTTATAAATAGATATTCCAGTGCAAGCAAGCCACCTGAATATACTTTGAATGATTCCGGGACAGGTAATACCTTAAAAAAAATCAAGGATAATAATGCCTTAGAAAAACTACTTAAGGGATACAATTTATCCAAAAAGGAGTTTAGCACTATAAAAGTGAATGGTAATGATCTTAATATGTGGATGATAAAACCCGCAAATTTTAATTCCAGAAATCAATATCCATTGTTAATGTATCAGTATTCCGGACCTGGATCGCAATCCGTAGCCAATAAATGGAATGCTTCAAACGATTACTGGTATCAAATGTTAGCACAACAAGGATTTATTATAGCTTGTGTTGATGGAAGGGGAACCGGATTTAAAGGAGCCGATTTTAAAAAGAAGACTACTTACCTGAATTTGGTTAAGTATGAAACCGAAGACCAAATTGCCGCCGCAAAATTGCTAGGTGATTTGCCATATATTGATAAAAACCGGATTGGTATTTTTGGTTGGAGCTTTGGTGGTCATATGGCCACAAACTGTATTCTTAAAGGGAATGATGTATTTAAAATGGCCATAGCCGTTGCACCAGTTACCAGCTGGAGATTCTATGACACCATTTATACAGAAAGATATTTGAGAACGCCTCAGGAAAATCCAAAAGGGTATGATGAAAATTCACCTCTTAATTATCCGGAGTTATTGAAAGGTGATTATATGTTGATTCATGGATCTTCAGATGATAATGTGCATGTACAAAACTCCATGAGAATGATAGAAGCTCTGGTCCAAGCCGATAAGCAATTTGAGTGGGGAATATATCCTGATAAAAACCATGGTATTTACGGGGGTAATACAAGATTGCATTTGTATAAAAAAATGACCAATTTTATTTATAAGAGTTTAGGTGGTCTAAACCAGGATTCATACGATAATTCAATATCTGCCAATGTTTCAATTAAAAGTACTTCAATAAGTCAATTAAATATCTCAGATTCAGATTCCGAGGAAGAAACCATCATTGAAGTGGCTCCAAAGGAATCAACAAATACCGAGAGGGAAGTAGAAGTAGAAAGCATCACTCCAAAAGTTCTTTCCAAAAGAGAGATCAGAAGAAATAATATTAAGCAACTAAAAGAGCTGAGAAGGCAACAAAAAAAATCTAACAATAACTAACTATTAAATAATTATGAGCGATAAAAACACTTCAATTCAAGGGCATCCAAAGGGTTTAATGACCCTGTTTTTTTCAGAAATGTGGGAACGATTCTGTTACTACGGAATGCGGGTCCTATTAACATTATATCTGGTAAAATCTTTAATGAAAGGCGATGCCGATGCAGCGCTTATTTATGGAGCCTACACGGGACTGATTTATGCAGCACCAATAATAGGCGGTAAGTTAGCCGATAAGTACCTTGGTTACAGAAATGCCGTACTTCTTGGAGCTATTTTAATGTCCATTGGTGAGTTTTTAATACTTGGTGGTACCGAACAGTTTCTTATGATTGGTATGGGTGCATTGATTGTTGGGAATGGTTATTTTAAAGCGAATATCTCAACAATTGTTGGGAAATTATATAAAGATAATGATCCAAGGAGAGATTCCGGATTTACAATTTTCTATATAGGGATAAACATTGGGGCATTATTAGCCACAACTGTGGTCGCGTATGTGGGAGAGACCTACGGGTTTAAATATGGTTTTGGTCTTGCCGGAATAGGGATGTTGCTTGGCTTGATTATTTTCTGGACAGGAAGAAAAAATTATTCTTTGGCTCCCGGTTTGGGAATAACTGAAGAAGGTAGAAAAAATGGATTTGCAGGGTTGAACAAAGCGCAAGTTGTTGGAATACTTTCAATGTTGATAATCCCAATTAGTTATTGGCTAATTACAAATAACAGCTGGTTGGATTATTTGTTATTGGGTCTATTTATATTCATTGCTATTTCACTTATAAAAGCAGGAAAAGATGCCGATAATTTGGAAAAAGTATCCATCTGGAAAGACAGAATGATTGCACTATTGATCTTTATGGTCATCAATATAACTTTCTGGGCTTGTTTTGAACAGGCAGGAACGTCCTTGACCTTATTTGCCGACAGGAATGTGGACAGAAGTATTTTAGGATGGGAAATGCCGGCATCAATGACTCAGTTTTTTAATCCGTTTTTCATTATAGTTTTCGGGTCGATCTTTTCAGTGATGTGGGTAAAATTATCTGCAATAGGAAAAAACCCTAGCTTACCGATGAAGTTTTCATTAGGGATATTACAGTTAGGCTTAGGATTTTTAGTGACCCAAGTTGGTTTACAGTTTGTAAACGAGTCCTTTCAAGTTCCTCTATTAACATTATTATTCTTGTATTTGTTACATACAACGGGAGAGTTGTTTTTATCACCAATTGGATTATCCATGGTTACGAAATTAGCTCCAAAGAATATTGCAGGTACAGCAATGGGAGCCTGGTTTTTAAGCTTTGCGATCGCCAATTATTTAGGTGGTCATATAGCTTCGCTGACCGGAGGTCATGATGGAGAAGTAGCACTGACAGCAGCTGAAGGACTGGATAAATATACATCAGTATTTTCCACTATTGGATTGGTTCTTCTGGGGATAGCACTCTTGATTGCAATCTTTAACAAACCACTTAAAAAACTTATGCATGGGGTTGAATAGTCAATTGTTTTAGAGACTGATGATTCCATCACTTCACTTGATATGAGAATAAGACAATAAATAATATAAAGCTCAGGTCATATGGCTTGAGTTTTTTTACTAATAAATGTAAACAATGAGTACAGAAAAAAGATCATTTGTAAAAACCTTAGGGTCCTTCAATAAAACATTCTGGGTAGGTAGTTTCATGGAGCTTATGGAACGATGGGCATGGTACGGAGTGTTCACATTATTTGCTCTATATCTTGTAGGGTCAACAGATACTGGCGGACTAGGGTTCAACCATATTCAAAAAGGTAATATCATGTCTGATATTACCGGACTTTTATACCTATTACCCATTTTTACCGGTGTTATAGCCGATAGAATAGGATATAAGCTATCCTTAGTAATTGCATATGTCATTTTGATTGCAGGCTATTACTTAATGGGAACGGTAAGCACCTATTGGAGTATGTACTTTGTATTTTTATTTGTTGCTATAGGAGCTGCTATGTTTAAACCGGTTGCTTCTGCCATTATCACGAAATCAACTGATAAGTCAAATGGTACATTGGGATTCGGGATTTTTTATATGATGGTCAATATTGGCGGATTCATTGGTCCTGCATGTTCTTCGTATTTAAGAACAACTTATGGGTGGAAACTTATTTTTATTCAGGGTTCGGTCGTAATTGGAATTAATTTGTTAATGCTGTTATTTCTATTTAAAGAACCTTACAGAGAAAAGGCAGACAAGGAGTCTATAGGTGATGCCATTGTGAATTCTCTTAAGAAAATATGGGAAGCAGTTAAAGATGTCCGTCTTACTGTTCTTTTAATATTAATGATAGGTTTCTGGACCATGTTTAACCAATTGTTCTATACACTTCCAAATTTCATTGAGGATTGGGTAGATAGTTCAGTAATTGCCAATTGGATAAATAATACGATTCCCGGACTTGGAAAAACGCTTACTGAAGATGGACAAATTAAACCGGAATGGTTTACCAATATTGATGCCTTTATGATCATCTTCTTGCAAATGTTTGTGTCCTATTTTGTGATAAAGATGCGTCACGTCAGTGCGATGATACGAGGATTTATTATTGCTGCTATAGGTGTTGGATTAACGTTTTATACCAACAATGTCATGTTTACTATTATTGGCACCATTATTTTTGCTGTTGGAGAGATGACAACTAATCCAACATTCTCTTCATTCATTGCATTAATCTCTCCTAAAGGAAAGGAAGCTTTGTATCAGGGAACCTATTTTTTACCGGTTGCCGCAGGTAACTTTTTTACAAAATTTATTTCGGGTAATTTATATCAGTCTTGGTCAGATAAATTGACCTTACTTCAAACTGAATTGAATACCAGAGGCATAGAAATGCCTGAAATAAACGAAAGTTTTACAAAAAATGACTATCTGGAATTAGCCACCCAAAAATTGAATATGGATAAATGGGAAATGACTCGAATGCTGTGGGATAATTATAATCCTAACAAAATATGGTATGTCATTGTTGGAATTGGGGTTTTTACAATTACCGCCTTGTATGTTTACGATAAACTGGTTATTCGTCCAAGAGAGGCCAAAGCCAATGGAAATTAATGAGTATGAATGAATCTTCCAATGATTTTTTTAAAACACAGGTATTAGGTCATCCTGCCGGATTATTTGTATTGTTCTTTACAGAAATGTGGGAACGTTTTTCCTTTTATGGGATGCGCGCCTTACTGGTGTTGTTTTTGGTAAGTGCCCTTGGAATTGGAGGCTGGGACTGGCCTCGCGAAAATGCCCTGGCATTGTATGGAACCTATCTTGCCTTACTATATTTAACTCCTATTATTGGCGGAACACTTGCTGATAAATATTTAGGAAATAGAAAAGCTATCATTATAGGTGCTTTGATCATGACCTTTGGTCATGCAAGTATGGCTATTGAATCAATTCCATTCTTTTTGTATCTGGGATTATTCCTTTTGGTGGTAGGTACCGGATTTTTTAAGCCTAATATGAGTTCCTTCATATCTATTCTTTATGAAGATTTCCCAAAGAAAAAAGATGGCGCTTATACTATTTTTTACATGGGAGTAAATGCAGGTGCTTTTTTAGGCATTATGTTATGCGGATATCTGGGAGAAGTCCTTGGATGGAGCTGGGGATTCGGGTTAGCCGGAATATTTATGCTTTTAGGATTGTTGCAATTTACCCTCGCACAGGGAATTTTTGGCGAGAAAGGGAAAAAGCCAAATAAAGAAGATAGAACTATTGAAACAGACGATCATACTAAAATCGAGGATAAATTAAATCCTTTTACCTCAATCGATAAACTTTTGATTGTGATCGTTGCCGTTTCCGGATTGATCTGGATTATCAACGATCCATTATCTAAGATCATCAATTACAATTTTTTAAAGTTTGGTGACACAGATTATTCCGGTCATTCCATATTAATTACACTTATTTTATTCGTGTATTTATTAGGGTCAAGAATTGTGAGATACAGTAAAATAACCAGAGACAAAATGATTGCTGTGGTGGTTTTTGCATTCTTTATTATCTTCTTTTGGGCCTCATTTGAGCAGGCTGGAGGCTCAATGAGTATTTTTGCTAAGGATTATACCAATAGGATCCTGTCTGGTGATCAGGCGTTGATCTTTAATATTATTGATGTTGTAATAACAGTGGTTCCAATAGCCATTATTACCTGGGTGTTGTTCTTATTATTCAAACAAACCTTTAAAAAATATTTAATATCTAATTTGATCCTTGGATTCAGTTTTATCCTAATCTGGGGGATTGTCATTTGGAAGATCAATAATAATTTTAATACCTATTCATACGAGATTACTTTTCCAACCTATCAGATTTCAAATGAAGAAGGAGCTAAGTCTAATGTGTTGCTGGTGAATCAAGAGTTACCTCAGGATGCGATACTGGGCACAGGTAAAACAGTGATTAGGTCATCATCAGATTTTGTTGAAAATGATAAGATTTCAATAATAGACATAGACAAAAAAGGTGTCAATTTTAAATATTTAACTCAAGAACAGTCAAGGAGTATTCCAAATAGAATTGAAGCAACTATTGTTCAGAAAAAAGAAAATGAAATTCAAATTCCGGCAACCTGGTTTTTAATTTTAAATTCTTTGTTTATCATAGCATTTGCACCACTTTTTTCTAAATGGTGGGAAAGCAAATACAATCCAAAACCGGCGCATAAATACGCTATTGGCTTGTTTTTTCTTGGCATAGGGTTCGCCTTTTTAGCCTTTGGATCGGCTGGAATTCCACAAGGAGCAAAAACAGCCTCTATTAGTATGGTTTGGTTGATTTTCGCTTATCTGTTCCACACCTTGGGCGAGCTTTGTGTTTCACCCGTAGGATTGTCTTATGTGAGTAAACTAGTGCCGCCACGAATGATAGCATTTATGTTTGGTGTGTGGTATCTGGCTTTGGCAATTGGGAATAAAACATCGGGTAAAATGGGAGCCATGATCGATGATATTACTGCGAAATATGATATTTCTACATTCTTCATGATTTTCACATTTGTTCCAATAATTATTGGAATAATTGCGTTATTGCTTAATCCGGTATTAAAAAAATTAATGCACGGTGTAACTTAAATTACTTATGGCTTGCTTTTTGCATGTTATGTTTACAGAATAAAATCGACTTAAAAAGTTATGAGAAAATTAGTACTATTTGCCCTTCTACTTTTTGCATTGAACATGAATGCACAGGAAATTAATTGGTTAACTTTAGAGGAAGCCTTAGAATTACAACAAAAAGAACCACGAAAGATCATCATGGATTTTTACACAAACTGGTGTGGTCCATGTAAATTACTAGATAAAAACACATTTAAAAACAAGGATGTGTCATCTTATATCAATGCAAATTTTTATGCAGTAAAATTTAATGCTGAAGGAAACGCGAAAGTAACTTTTAATGGCAACGAATTTACTAATCCGCAATATGATGCATCAAAAGCCAACAGAAGAAATTCTTCACACCAGTTGTCAAGATATTTTGGCGTCAATGCATATCCAACCATTGTATTTTTAAACGAGAACAAGGAATTGCTTACTCAGGTAAAAGGATATAAAACACCGCAGCAACTGGAATTATATTTAAAATTGTTTCATAATGATGAGCACCTTAGTATAAAGAGCCAGGAAGAATTTAAGTCCTATTACCAATCCTTTAAGCCTGAGTTTAATTAAAAATTATAAATCGATTATAATAGCACCCTTTTTACTTGTTTGGTAAAAAGGGATTTCTTTTTCTGCACAAGTCTTAAACCATCGCTCCTGATAGCTTTTATAATTGCTCCCATCGGCAATGATCATTCGTGGCTGTAAATGATCTATCAAGCGATCTAAATTTATTTTTGGAGAATTTCTAAGCATCACATAATCTGGCTTGAAGGAGGTTTTATAGACACCAATACTATCAACGACTAACAACAATTCTTCGTTTATTTTGTAAAGAGACCTTATGGTATCCTGCTCAATATTCTTTATAGAATTACCTATTTTATAGTTAACCAATAATTTTTCATCGGTATAATTATCGCTTTTTAAATTATGGTGCAAGGTCAAATTTCTGTTGTGTTTTATTCCGATAATGCTAAATCGGCTTTTATGAAAGAT
>CBDUIO010000072.1:0-9622 GCA_965367355.1 uncultured Flavobacteriaceae bacterium | reverse complement strand
AGCAATTCTTTGTGTGTGCCTTGTTCTACAATTTCACCTGCTTCCAGCACAATGATTCTGTCGGCTTTTTTCACAGTGGCCAGCCTATGTGCAATAATAATAGAAGTTCTCCCGGAAGTAATCGTATCTGTAGCATCCTGAATCAACTGCTCTGTATAGGAATCAACAGATGAAGTTGCTTCATCAAGGATCAATATACCGGGATTGGTTACATAGGCTCTAAGAAAAGAAATCAATTGTCTTTGGCCTGAAGATAGCATGACGCCTCTTTCCTTGACATTATAATTGTACCCATTCGGCAAACTGGCAATAAAATCATGGATGCCAATTTGTTTAGCTGCCTTTATAACCTGTTGTTTGCTTATCTCAGGATGATTCAAAGTGATATTATTTAAAATAGTATCTGCAAATAGGAATACATCCTGCAAAACAACTGCAATCTGATTTCGTAAAGATGCCAATTTTACATCTTTGATATTAATACCATCAATACTTATAATGCCTTTGTCAATTTCATAGAATCTGTTCAATAGATTAATGATAGTTGATTTTCCAGCTCCGGTTGAACCTACTATGGCAACTTTCTCTCCCTCCCTTATTTTAAATGAAATGCCTTTTAGGACTTCTTCATCCTTTACATAACTAAAATGAACATCATCAAAAACCAAATTGCCTTTAAAATGATCTATTTCCAAAGTCCCTGTATCTTCTATTTTAGCCGAAGTGTCCAGTACTTTAAACACTCTGTTGGCGGCTACCATTCCCATTTGAAGAGTACTGAATTTGTCTGCGATTTGTCGTAATGGTCTGAATAACATGGGTGTCATCATTATAAATGCAAACAAATCACCCTGACTCACCGTATTGCTTAGTACAACATTCAAACCACCATACCAAACCACGAGTCCAACAGTTATAGAACCCGATAATTCTGCTACAGGGAAGAATATGGAGTTATACCATACCGTTTTTAGCCATCCTTTTTTATGCCGTTCATTTATTTCCTGAAATTTTTTATACTCAATGTCTTCTCTGGTAAACAATTGAAGGATTTTCATTCCGGTGACTCGTTCCTGAACAAATGAATTCAAATTAGAAACTTCTGTACGCACTTCTTCAAATGCCTTTTTCATGTATTTCTGAAATAATTTAGTCGCGTATACAACAACTGGCAGCATTAAAAACACGATTATACCCAGTTTAAAATTAATGTATATCATAGCTCCGAATACAACCAGCATCGTCAATATATCCCTGAAGATCATAAAAAGGCCCTGACCAAAAATATCTGCAATTCGCTCCATATCAGTAACCGCTCGGGTTATTAAAACTCCAACCGATGATGTGTCGTAATACTTCATTTTAAACCGCAGCATATGGTTAAATAACTTAACGCGAATATCTTTAACCACGCTTTGCCCTAACCAACTTGCATAATAGATAAATAGCAACTGGCATACAACTTCCAATAATAGAATGGCCAACATTAAAATTATATACGGGAGAAATCCTTCTAGAGTTTGAGTCGTAATTTTTTCATCGATTGCTCTCTGCAAAATAAGTGGATTGGCTATACTAAAAACAGACAGGAGTATAACTGCAACAAAAACACCTGTAAAAACCAGTTTATAGGGTTTAATATAAACGAATAGTCTCTTAAAAAGACTAACATCAAAAATATTTTCTTTCTTTTTGTCCATTATCATCTTATCTCTTCAGGATATTCAATTTTTGACAAATATAAGCCATGTGCCGGAACCGAATAACCTGCTTCGCCTCTATTTTTAGATTTTATTATGGCATGCATATCCTCCACCTCCAGTTTACCTGCTCCAATATTTATTAAGGTTCCAACAATTGCCCTGACCATATTTCTCAAAAATCGATCGGCTTTTATTGTAAAATGCAATTCATTGCCATTTCTAACCCAGTTTGCTTTTGTGATATTGCAGTTAAATGTCTTTACATCGGAATTGGTTTTTGAAAAACATTCAAAGTCGTTGTATTCCAATAAAATATCACTGGCCTCATTCATCTTATCTATATCCAGATCAGAATTCATATAATATGCATTCTCAAAATTAAAAGCATCTTTTTCGGTACTTATCCTGTATAAATAGGTTCTGCCAGTCGCGTCAAATCTTGCATGAGCATCCTTTTTAACTTCATAAATATCATGAATAGCAATATCTTTTGGCAAGAATGAATTCAAATTATATTTCAGTTGAGCCAAATCTAATTTTGAAGAATGGTCAAAATGTGCAACCATATGCAAGGCATGTACGCCGGCATCTGTTCTTCCTGCCCCAACAATTTCTATTGTAGATCTTAACAAGGTACTCAAAGCCTTTTCTAATACCTCCTGAACAGAAATCGCATTGGGCTGATTTTGCCAACCATGATATGATTTACCATTATATGAAAGTTCAAGGAAATATCTCAACTAATATTCTAATTTTGTTTATTAAGAACAAAGATAAATAGAATAAATAGTTTCAAATCACAATAATTTACTAATGAAGAAAATACTTTTGCTTTCTGATACGCATGGCTATATGGGTCCCGAAATTATCAAATATGTTAATCAGGCTGATGAAGTATGGCATGCAGGAGATATTGGTGATCTTCAGGTGACTGATGACATTAAAAAACTAAAACCATTGAGAGCTGTTTATGGTAATATTGATGATGATAAGGCACGCAAAGAATTTCCAGAACACAATCGATTTATGTGTGAGGATGTTGATGTATGGATAACCCATATCGGCGGATATCCAAATCGATATGATATCAGAGTTCGTAATGATATCAAAAAAAATCCACCTAAACTATTTATCTGTGGGCACTCACATATCCTAAAAGTAATTTCCGATAAAAAACTCGGACTGCTTCATATGAATCCAGGTGCAGTTGGTAAACATGGCTTTCATAAGGTAAGAACCATGTTACGCTTTGTAATTGACGGAAATGACATAAGGGATCTTGAAGTCATTGAATTTAAAAGATGATAAAATAAAACTCCGAAATTTACACTTCGGAGTTTTAACGCACTAATACTACTAAGATGATAGGTTTATCTTAATCGATCTACAGATTTTACAAGATCTTCATCCTTCTTAATGGCCTTATTGGCTAAAGCCAAAAACACGATAGAAAAGATAGGTAGAAGCATCCCAATACCCTTCTCAGAAACGTTTGTTTCTCCAGATAAATTTAGAGACTGATATACAAATAATCCTAGTAAAATAAAGTTTAATATTATATTTAATCGTCCCAACACGAATTGAGACTTTCTGGTCTTAAACAAAAAAATAGATACTACACTCAATAGAGCAGACCCTAAGAACAAACCAAAATACAACAATTCATCAATCGCAAATAATTTAATATTCTCCTTTGTTGTCCATAAATGGAAAACAAAAATTAAACCTGCAGATACAATTGCAGACAGCAACAAATATACAGTTTGAATACGTTGTAGCATGGTTCTTTTAAAAACAGCACAAAAATAATAGTTTCTTTTATAAAAACATACTTAATATATTAAAATAATATTGTATTATTGCAAGAGTAAAGTAGTACTTTTCAAAGCGCTGCTCTATGAATTCTTCTGAATAAGATCAATTTTTATCTACTGAAAATACATTTTCGAATTAAAACACAACGTTCAAAACAAATCAATGTTTGAAATTTCACAATTAAAAGAAAAAAAGCTTTCCGAATTACAGGATATAGCTAAAGAATTAAATGTACCTAAATATCGTACATTAAAAAAATTGGATTTAGTATATCAAATACTAGATCATCAGGCAGCTAATCCACAAGCAGTGGAGGTTGTAAATAAACCAAAACAAAATAAAGGTCAAAATACTAAACCGCGAATTCAAAAACCCAGACCAAATAAACCACAGGCAAATACAAAGCAAGCGGAACAGACCTCCTTGGATATTAAAACTGAAAGTGATGAAAGCTCTGAGAAGCCAAAAGAGGAAGCAAAAGTGAATTCAAAAGCACCAACTAAGGTTGAAAAAACTCAGCATCCAAAGCAAAATGTCAAAAGAGACATTCAAAAACAACCTAGGAAAGATAATCAGCCAAAAAGTGGTAACCGACATCAAAATACGAATGCCGGTCATGGAAATAATGGAAACAAAGATACCAGAAACAGATATAGAGAACCCGATTTTGAATTTGATGCCATTATAGAAAGTGAAGGTGTTCTGGATATCATGCAGGACGGTTATGGTTTCTTGCGTTCTTCTGATTATAATTATTTATCATCACCAGATGATATATATGTTTCTCAATCTCAAATTCGATTATTTGGATTAAAAACAGGAGATACGGTATTAGGCCATGTGAGACCACCAAAAGAAGGTGAGAAGTACTTCCCATTAATTAAAGTAAGTAAAATAAATGGCCAAAGTCCGGATGTTGTAAGGGACAGAGTTTCTTTTGAGCATCTTACGCCTTTATTCCCTCAGGAAAAATTCAATATTGCAGAAAGGCAAAGTACCATTTCTACTCGTATAATGGATTTATTCGCACCTATAGGAAAGGGACAACGTGGTATGATTGTATCCCAACCAAAGACAGGTAAAACAATGTTGCTTAAGGACATTGCCAACGCTATTGCAGCTAACCATCCGGAAGTGTATCAAATGATCCTTTTGATTGATGAACGTCCTGAAGAAGTAACAGACATGCAGCGAAATGTAAGAGGTGAAGTGATAGCATCTACATTTGATAAAGAAGCTCATGAACATGTGAAAATCGCTAATATTGTCCTTGAAAAAGCCAAGCGTTTAGTCGAATGCGGGCATGATGTTGTTATCTTGTTAGATTCAATAACCCGATTGGCCAGAGCATACAATACAGTACAACCTGCTTCGGGAAAAATATTAAGTGGTGGAGTTGATGCTAATGCCTTGCATAAACCAAAACGATTCTTTGGTGCAGCACGAAAAATTGAAAATGGCGGATCATTAACTATCATTGCAACTGCCTTGACTGAAACCGGTTCAAAAATGGATGAGGTGATCTTTGAAGAATTCAAAGGGACAGGAAACATGGAATTACAATTGGATAGAAAAATCTCTAACCGAAGAATATTCCCTGCCATTGATCTTACATCCTCAAGTACACGTCGCGATGATCTGTTGCTAGATGAGAATACGATTCAGAGAATGTGGGTCATGAGAAAATATTTAGCAGATATGAACCCTGTTGAGGCTATGGAATTCATTAATGATCGTTTTAAACAAACGCGCAATAATGAAGAGTTTTTAATCTCAATGAACGGTTAATTATAATCACAAAAAAAAGCCTTGAATTAAACATTCAAGGCTTTTTTTTATAATAACTTTAAATCTTTATAAAGTAGCAATATGCTTGGCTAGACCAGACTTTAAATTAGAAGCCTTATTAGCATGAATAACATTAGTCTTTGCTAATTTGTCAATCATTGAAACAACCTCAGGAAACATTTTTTCAGCATCCTTTTTAACGGTAATTTCACGTAATTTCTTTATAGCATTACGAGTAGTTCTGTGTTGATATCTATTTCTAACACGTCTTACTTCGGTGCTTCTGATTCTTTTTAATGCTGACTTATGATTTGCCATTATATTATTTTTTCTAATTATCTAAATTGTAGCCCGTAGGGGAATCGAACCCCTCTTACCAGGATGAAAACCTGGCGTCCTAGCCGATAGACGAACGGGCCATTAAAGTTTTAAGTGCGCAAATTTAAAAATTAAAACTTTAAAGTTGCAATACTTTGTCAAAAAACTTACAATGTCTCCAATGCGGATGCAAAAATACAACTATTTTTAAATGATGCAACTGTTAATTAATCTTTTTTAAAAATTATGATACGTCGACCTATATTAGTATGCTTTTGCAAACAGAACGCGTTGTTTTGATGGCTTACCGCTATAAACACAAACACCATCTTCAAGTTTATTATCCATAGGAATACATCGAATAGTAGCCTTAGTAAGTTCTTTTATTTTTTCTTCAGTTTCCGGTGTTCCATCCCAATGAGCAGACACAAATCCACCTTTGTTCTTTATTACTGTTTTAAATTCATCAAAAGTCTCTACAACAGTGGTATGTGATTCACGAAATTTCAATGCTTTGTTAAACAACTCATTTTGCATCACAGGTAATAGTTCCTTTATTTTTTCAACTATGCTATCTATAGAAACAGTTTCTTTTGTTAAAGTATCTCTTCTTGCTAATTCTACCGTACCATTTTCCAAATCTTTTGGACCAATAGCAAGCCTTACAGGAACTCCCTGGAGTTCATGTTGTGCGAATTTGGCTCCTGGTCTAAAAGTATCTCTATTATCAAATTTAACTGTAATACCAGCCATATTTAATTCAGACTTAAGCTTTTCAGCTACCTTAGAAATTTCGTTGAACTGCACATCATCCTTGTAAATAGGTACAATGACCACATGATTTGGCGCTAAATTAGGAGGTAAAACCAATCCTTTGTCATCACTGTGTGTCATTATCAGGGCTCCCATGAGTCGGGTAGAAACTCCCCAGGAAGTCGCCCAAACATAATCTTGTTTACCTTCATTTGTGGCGAATTTAACATCAAAAGCCTTTGCAAAATTCTGTCCTAAAAAGTGTGAAGTCCCTGCCTGCAATGCTTTTCCGTCCTGCATTAAAGCTTCAATACAAAATGTCTCTTCTGCTCCGGCGAATCTCTCACTTTCAGATTTAATACCTTTAATTACAGGCATAGCCATAAAACCTTCAGCAAAATCGGCATAAACATTATTCATGAGTTCTGCTTCTGCAAGCGCTTCTTTTTTTGTAGCATGAGCTGTATGTCCTTCCTGCCATAAGAATTCTGCGGTTCTTAAAAATAACCGTGTCCTCATCTCCCATCGCACGACATTGGCCCACTGATTAATAAGAATTGGTAAATCTCTGTAAGACTGGATCCAACCCCTGTATGTATTCCAAATAATAGCTTCACTCGTTGGTCTTATGATCAACTCCTCTTCTAACTTGGCGTTAGGATCTACTCTTAATTTCCCTTCATTTTCAGGATCGTTTTCTAATCTGTAATGAGTAACTATTGCACATTCTTTGGCAAATCCCTCGGCATTTTTTTCTTCGGCCTCAAACAAGCTTTTAGGGACAAACAAAGGGAAATAGGCATTTTGATGACCTGTTTCCTTAAACATTCTATCAAGTTCTGCCTGCATCTTTTCCCAAATGGCATAACCATAAGGTTTTATAACCATGCAACCTCTTACTGCTGAATTTTCAGCTAAATCAGCCTTGACCACTAATTCGTTGTACCATTTAGAATAATCTTCGCTTCTACTCGTCAGATTTTTACTCATATTCAGGTTTTTGGCACAAATATTGTGCTTATGTTAAATAAAAAAATAGTTCAGCAAAACTAACTATTTTTGTATTGTTCAACAATAAAATATGAAGAGATATGAAATTTAATTACTTCACAACCAGAATACCATTTTTAGGTGCACTCAGCTTATTTTTCTTATTGGCTTCCTGTGGGTCATATGAATATGTAGGTTATGACACTGATGGTATCTATGGTCCGGACTATAGCACAACTGTTGAATATCCTACTGAACAAGAACCGGTAGTGGAACAAAACAACAATGGAACATATTATAAAAATTATTTTTCTGAAAAGTCTAAACAATATGAAAATGTCTTTGATGAAAATGAGGTTTTTACTGACGTAGACTCTTATGAAGGCAATTATAATGAAGACATTGATTCGCTTCAATATAATAAATCTTATGCCGGATGGGGTCAAAATAACAGTAATGTCACGATAAATGTATATGATAACGGCTGGAATAATTGGGGATGGTATAACCCATGGGTATGGAATGATCCATGGCTATGGAACAGTTGGGGATGGAATAGACCATGGCGTTATGGCCCATCTTACGGATGGGGTTGGAATTCTTGGGGATGGAATGTCGGATTTGCCTGGGGATGGAATAACTGGGGATATGGTTATCCTTATTATGGTTATGGGTATTATGGCAATCCATATTATAATAACTACTATGGAAATTATAACAGAAGAGGTATTGCCTATAACGCAAGCAGAAGAGGAAGTCTGTTGAACAGAGATCTTTCTGCTATTGACAGAAGAAGTTCTTCGTCTTCGAGACTTAATTCTAACTCAGCGGTAAGATCAAGAAACAGAACGGACTATAATAACCGATCAACTTCGCCAAGAAGTACTGCGAGACCAAATACTACAAGATCCACAAGCCCTAGGTCAACAACGCCTAGAGTTTCGACACCAAGAAGTAGTACGCCTAGAGTTTCAACCCCAAGGAGTAGCAGATCAAACAGGAGCAGTGGTTCCGTTAGCAGGTCATCTTCCAGCAGCCGAAGCAGTAGTAGCGGCAGCAGGAGCAGTGGCAGTAGCCGATCATCAAGCTCAAGTTCAAGATCAAGAGGATAGTTTATAAATTATTAAGAAATCTACACATGAAAAAGATATTATTTTTATTAATAAGTGTGGTAACTGTGTCTGAAATTCAGGCACAAAATATCACTGATGCCTTACGATATTCCAATGATGAAATACAAGGAACGGCTCGTTATAGAGCTCTAAGTGGTGCTTTTGGAGCACTGGGTGGAGATATGTCTGCGGTATCTGTAAATCCCGCAGGTTCTGCCATTTTTAATTTCAGTCATGCTTCTATTTCCTTGATTTCAAGTGATGTTCAAAATGACGCTACTTATTATAACGGATTTAGCTCTTCTTCAAATTCTGATATTGATTTAAACCAGGCAGGTGCTGCTATAGTTTTAAGAAATCGGGATGACAACAACGACTGGAGACGAATTGTAATTGGGTTTGCATACGACAGAACAAATAACTTTGAGGAAGACTGGTTTGCTTTTGGAAGAAATACAAATTCCATAGATTCTTATTTTCTTTCTAATGCCCAGGGTTTGAGACTGGATGAAATATCAAGATTCACTAATGAAACATATACAGAAGCCTATGGAGATATTGGTTCGGTTTTTGGTTATGGTCATCAGCAGGCATTCCTTGGATATGAGTCTTATATTTTGGAACCAGAAAATGACACGGATGATAATACGGTCTACTTTTCCAATATAGCTCCGGGAACTTTTGATCAGGAGTTTTCATACGCTGCAAGAGGATATAATGGCAAGTTCAGTTTTAATTTTGCAACCCAATATCAGGATAACTTATATCTGGGATTAAATTTAAACGCCCATTTTATTGATTATGTACGATCTACCTATTTTTATGAGGAAAATTCAAACCCGGGTTCTATTGTTAATGAAGTTGGTTTTGAGAACAACTTATCTACCGTTGGTGATGGATTTTCATTCCAGCTTGGAGCCATTGCAAAATTAAGTGATAATTTTAGGGTTGGACTGGCTTTTGATTCACCAGTTTGGTACACAATTAGTGAAGAAACCACTCAATCTATTGCTACCGAATTTTATGACGGTATTATTACAAATGATGGTGAAACTATTTTCGGAACTAACATTAATCCACAGATTGTTAATATTTTTCCAAATTATAAATTACAAACACCATCCAAAATTACAGGAAGTTTGG
>CBDUIO010000071.1:0-9781 GCA_965367355.1 uncultured Flavobacteriaceae bacterium | reverse complement strand
CTTTCAATAAACGGGAAGAATTTCTCTACGGGTCATCCTGCTCTAAGTGTAGACGAAAAAACCTTATATTTTGTGTCAGACAGACCTGGAGGTTATGGCAAGACAGATCTATACAAGGTTAAAATAAATGCTGATGGGTCATTTGGCACCATTATTAATCTTGGGCACAGAATTAATACGGCCGGAAGAGAGATGTTCCCATTTGTTGCTCAGGATTCTACGCTGTATTTCTCATCAGATGGATATATCAATAACAATTTAGGTTTATTGGATATTTACAAAACAAATATTCTTAAAAAAGGAGTTTCTGATGAAGTTATCATAAAAAATATAGGAGAACCATATAACAGTGGTTATGACGACTTTTCTTTCTTTATTGAATCAAATGATGAATATGGTTATTTTAGTTCGAACAGGCCAGGTGGTAAAGGAAAAGATGATATCTATGCATTTATTAAAACCAAACCAAAAGAATGTAAACAACGGATCATGGGTAAAACTTATGATCAGTTAACAAAACTAATACTTCCGGAAGTATTTGTAACATTAAAAGATTCTACAGGAAATGTGATTGAATCTACTATCTCAGATAAGGATGGTATGTACATATTTAAAGAAGTCGCATGTAGTACAACATATTCTGTAACAGGAAGTAAGGCAAAACATGACCCAGATACACAGCCGGCTATTACAACAGATGAGCCTGATGGCAATCTAAGAGTTGATCTGTATTTAGTTCCGTTTGAGATCAAGATCAAGCCTATCTATTTTGATTATGATAAATCTTTTATAAGACCAGATGCAGCCGCTGAATTGAATCGGGTTGTCGACATTATGAAAGAATATCCCAAAATGATCATTAAAATTGAATCACATACAGATAGTCGAGGTAAGGATGCTTACAATATGGCATTATCAGACAGGAGAGCTAAATCTACAAGGGATTATATCATTTCTCAGGGAATTGAATCTGAAAGAATTGCGAGTGCCATAGGATATGGAGAATCGCAGCTGGTGAATAGATGCTCAAATGGTGTAAAATGTACTGAAGTAGAACATCAAAAGAACAGGCGATCCAGATTTATTATTGTGAACAGGAGTGAATTTAATGTAACCGAAGAATAAATAAAGAAAAACGACTCCAATTGGTGTCGTGTTTTTAAGTAGGTATTTAAATTTGGGGATATTTATTATTTCTTTACAAAAATATTGGTGAAAAACCATACACCTTCTTCATTTTGCTCAGCTGATATATCAAAATCTGTATAGTCACCTTCAATAGTTTCCCTATGGCTATCACTGTTTATCCAGGCGTTTACAACAGATTCCGGATAGGAGTAGCCATAAGCTACATTTTCAGACACAGAAAGTGCGCCTGCTTTTGATTCAAGGTACGCTTTACGCGTGTAAAAATAATCGTGTGAAATATTGTTCTTCTCGATCATATAGTCGGTATGAGAATAGGCCTGTGATTTAACAATGTCCATAGTTCTTAAATCTGTCAATCCTTTAGATAACCTATATTCATTTATAAGATCTAAGATCTCTATTTCAATTGATTTTGCTTCGGGAACGATTAATTCTTCAGATAATTCAGCAGTGAATTCATCTTCAATCAGGTCCGGGGAACAAGAAAAAGCAAATATTGCAAAAAATGCAATATACACAACTTTAGTAGGTAAAGTCATAACACGGGTTATTTAGATTTGGGATTTCTAAATTAGATCAGACCACTAAAAAAAAAAAAGAAAAACAAGATTTTTCGACGAAATACATGCAGATTGTCGGATAATTCTGCTAATAATCGATGAACGGTAATATTTGGAACTAAAATTAAGAATCATCGAATGATAGGACGTACTCAATAAAATGTATTATTTTTTAATTAAAAAACGGTTTGAAACATATTCAAACCGTTAATTGCTAATATTTATGATTGGTTAATTATTATATAAATCGTATACCATGCCTGCCACAAATTTCGGTAACTTTTTCAAAATCGGGAGGTCCAGCCGGGAGTTTTGCTAATTCTTCGAACATATATTCAATACCTGCAGGAAAAGCAGAAGTGATCATTTTGGCCTTTTCTGTACCAACGACTTTCCAGGAATGCGGAATATTTTTTGGAGCGAACGCAACATCACCTTCATTTAAAACAGTAATTTTTCCGTCGACCATTATTTCAATCTGTCCTTTAACAACCCTGAAAATTTCGTCCTCTTTGGTGTGGATATGAGGAGGTATGCCAACACCGGGTTCTACATTATCAACCCACTCAACAATTTGATTTCCGGTATCGCTGCCTACCAGTTTGTGAGTTTGTATATCCCCAATTACATTAAGTACAGGTCCTTCAGAATCCTTGATTATTTTGGGCTGAGGGTTAACCTTAAGTACATTTTTTGAATAGAGTGTTTGACTTTTTAAAAGTCCGGGCAATAACGAAAGTCCTATACCAATCCCCGAAGTTTTTATAAATTTTTTTCTGTCCATGTCTATGTTTTTATGCAATTTACTTTGGTAAAAGGAGCATGGCAATGTGAAAAATACGGTAAATCCTTAGAATTTAGGAACCGCTAAACTTTTCTTAGGGAAGAAGGTGTTATGCCGGTATGGGTCTTAAAAAAATAGCTGAAGTAATCAGGGGATGAAAAACCCAATTCAAAACTAATTTCCTTTATCGATTTATCTGAAAATTTTAAAGCATGCCTGGACCTCATAAGCAATTGTTCTATAACAATACTTTTTGCGCTCACCGAAAGAACTTCCTGAACGCATTCATTCAAATATTTTGGTGATATATTAAGCAGTTTTGAATAATATGATACCTCATGGTTTTCCAGGATATGTTTATCTACCAGTTTTTTGAATTTATAGACGATGTTCGTTTTAGAATTGTTGTTTGAGACCACAGATTTAATGTTGCATTGCCCGTCGCAATAAACAAAAAATGTATTTAATAAGGATAGGATGGCATCATCTTTATGATTAAGATGTGAGCCTAAAAGCTCATCTATCATTTCCAGTATGGCCTGGGTCCTTTTTTCTATTCCCGGACTTAATTTAAATAATGGAAGTTCGCCAGAATTGAATAGTCTAACTTTATTTATATCCAGATTTCTTAAAACAGGATTATTTAATACCTCTTTTGCCAGATATAAAATATAGCCGGATGACGATGAATTACCTTTTTTTAAAATCTTCCATTGAAATTTAGGATCGATGAAAAATATGGAATTCGAAACATTTTTGTATAAAACACGATCTATCTCAATGCCCTTCACGTCATTTTTAATCCAGCAAACAGCAAAATATTGACTGTTTGGTTTTAGTGTAGTTTCCTTGGTAATCTGCGTTATTTTAATAGCATCGGGTTTCATCATTTTAACGAATATGAGAGATTGTTTAAACCACAACCACAAAAGTTAGTACCAAAATATATAATTTTTATTTTTTAATAATATTAAGCTTGCAAAATCCAATTTAAACTGAGACATATTTTATTCATTTTCCAGGTTTCAAATACCTAATGTTGGCAAATGCTTTACTTTATGATAGGTGAGTGCAGCTTTTACACAATTTTTAAGCTCTTCAGTAGGGATTTCATCATCCAGTTGAAATACGATGGCTCTTTTTCCTTCAAAAACAAACACATTCTTAAATAACAATTTAAAAGTTTCCACTAATCTGCTCGTGCATTTAAAGTAAATGGCATATTGGGTTGGAGATCTTGGTTTCCAATCCATTCTAATTGTACTTCCATGTTTTGTCAAATAACTTGGTTCACCCCATTTTAGGGTTTCTTCCAATTCATTTAATCCTTCTATTTCTTGAGCTGTCTCTATTACCAACTTTCGCAGGTTTAACATTTTATTCCTTACCGAATCAGGATACTTGTTAAAAACAATTTCTACTTCAGGGTTTGTTTTAATTTTGAGATCTTTCATTTATTAATTTCAATAGTCGAGATTTAGGCAATTGTCAAGTTTCAGATTACCGTTTGTAATTCCAAATATTTAATATTTATCAGGTTTTTTTTAATAACTAATACCTATTTTTATATTTCTAGTTTCTCTTATTAATTTCATTTTTAATTAGTTCCAAAATTTGGTTTAAATCTTCCAATAATGGATTGTAATGCGCATGCTCTGTCGCGTAGCTCGTTAAAATAAACAATAAAATATTATTCTCGAACTCCCGTGAATTTAGCAAGTTGAGGTTACTTATATTGTTTTCCTGTGACGGTAATCCTATTTCCCGGTTGACACCTGTAAGATCAAAAATGGTTCTTAAACTGTTATCATTATTTCTAAAAATGTCCAATACTTTTTCTCTTTGAACTCCAAGTTCGTTTTCTTGTTTGGAGACATCTTCAACAGTCGAAATCCAATTTGTTAATTGTATTCTTAAGTCCGTATTTGAGATATCCTTTAAACTCCCGGAATTTATTATTTCGTTTAAAAGGGAGTTGTTTGGATTAAAAGAAATATCAGAAGAAAATGCGTTGAACAATAATTTTGAGAACTCCGCTTCAGTAGGTGTTTCCTTCTTTTTAGATATATATTCAATTATTTGTTTGGCACCATTAAAATTAGCTTTGTTTACAGCTATCAATTCAATTAATTTCAACTTGCTTGTTTGAAATTCTTCTTTTAAACCAATTAAATAAGTGAATTCTTTTTCTTTTATAATTCTTTTTTGATTATTGTTATTGATGGCAAGCGCGATTAAGATGCCGATTACCACAAGAATAATTTCTCCAATGGCATAAAGCAGATACTTTTTGAATTTGCTTTCATTTAATAATTGTTGTCTTATTTTTCGAAAGAATTTTATCATTGCACTAGTGATTATTCATTGTGAAGACCAACGGTTTATGTATGATATTTTGCGAAATGTTACTTGAGGAATATTCCGAGTATAATCATACTTAGAATAAAATTAAGATTTTTATTCCTCCTTTTTTAATTCAAATTTATTATCTCTGTACATTTTGTGTTCAATAACCTGAGAAGGCATTTCAATGTTGTTTTCATCAAGTATTACTTTAACGTCTGAAATAACTTTGCTGCGAATGTTATGACCAAGGTAGCTGTCGGGTAATTTTTTATTTACTAAAATATCTACCCAAAAAAGGACTTGTAAATCTGTGGTGAATTCACCTAATTCTTGAACAACTACATTTGGAACAGGTGTTTTTAATATTTGTTTATTCTGTTTTAAATAGTCAATAATTAAACTTCGAGTTTGAGTTATATCACTTTCAGGTGCAATACCTATCATAAAGCTCATTCTTAAATTACCATCTGTAGTATAATTTATTAATGTGTTTTTAATTATTGATGAATTGGGAATGTAAATATCTTTTCCTTCAGCATTTCTTAAATGGGTTATTCTTAGATCAAGATCTTTTACATTTCCCTTATAACCATTCACTTCTATTATATCTCCAATTTCAAATGGTCTTTTTAACGCTAGAATAATTCCAGCTAAAAAATTCTCTCCAATATCTTTAAATGCAAATCCAAAGATAATGGCACTGATACCTGCTCCGGCAATCAGACTACTTGCAATGCCACCAAATCCGACAATATTCAATGCTATAATCAAACCAAAAATGTAAAAAAACCATTTAGAAGCTTCTGCCAGAAAATTTGAAATAATACTGTCTTTCCATTTTAATTGAATCCTTTTACCTATAAAGCGATAAAATAACTTTCCAAGGACTATGAAGAATAATATTGCAATTATGGCAGTTATTATTTTCGGTATCATTGAACTAATGTCCAGGTAAAAATCATTAAAAATTTTAGTAAAATCTATGTTCATTATTTGCTGTTTGTCAAATTGTATACAATGTCCTCGTGAATGGTTAGTTGGTTGTTTAAGGAACTAATTTAATAAATAATTGAATTAGGGTTGCAATTCCGATAAAAAGTATAAAAAACAAAGACAGTCTGCGAAACCTGAATTGTGGAATGTAAGCTAAAATTTCCTTTCCAATGAAGGATCCTATTAAACCAATGACTAATAAAAAAGGAACATATTTTAAGTCATGGTTGTGGATGTATCCATTGTTATAATAGACAAACGTTCTGGAAAAATCTATCATAAAATCTATGAATGCAGAGGTTGCAATGAAAACATCTTTCTCTAGGTTAAAAGCAGCCATTGTAAGACCTCGAATGGCTCCTCCGGTACCCAGTAATCCTGCTGAAAATCCTGAAAATGAACCTCCAATTATTGCATTTTTATTATTTGGCAAAATTATTATTTTACTTTTTATCAAAAAAAACAAACTCAATCCAACTAGAAATATTCCTAAAAAAATCTCCAAAAAGTATGTATCGAGGAATTTTGAAACGATTCCTCCAATTATCACAAAAAGGACTGAAGGAATTCCGATAAATACTAATAATCTTTTATTCAACCCTTTTTTAAATAAGAAAATTTTACTCAAATTACTCGATAAATGGAATATTGCTGTTAGACCTAACACAGAGTAGAAATCAAAATAAAAGTTACCTAATGGCACAAAGAACACAGAAGAACCAAATCCACCAACTGTACCAATTGTTTCAGCAATCAGAGCTAGCAATAAAAAAACATAATTGATATCTCTCATATATTTTGCTCTTTATATTCCAACTTGCAGCTAACGTGTTCGTGTATTGTTAAACTGCTAAATACTAAGTTAGCAAAAAGGAGCGAGCCAATAGTTCAACGGTATAGATTTTCGTGAATAAGCTAGAACCAAACAACTTATTATGTACGCCTGCAATTATAAATCTTTCTTGAGGCAGCAGGCATGTTGTTGTGACAGTTTTAATTTGTCACACCAACTGCTTTATAAAAATACGTATTAGTATCTAAATTTTTTAGCATAAAATGGGCAACACTTGCACGAGAAATCATTTTTGTCAGAATGTAATTTCCAGCCTTGGTATCATGATTATAATTGGTTTTTTTCTTTCCATTAGTAAGTTGTCCGGGGCGAACAATTGTCCAGTCTAAATTACTGTTCATTATTAATTCTTCTTGTTTAGATTTATCTAAGAAATAGAAAAATAATATAAATGGAATTGTAAACAGAGTGTAATAAAGTCCGAGTTTGAATTTACTATCTTTTATTCCCAGAGACGTTATACAGATAAACCGTTTAACACCATTTTTATTCATGGCGTTTATAATATTCTTAGTGCCTCTTGACAGGATCGTTGTCTTAATGATGAATTGTTTATGCCCTAAGGCGGATAATACAGCATCCTGACCTTGAAACGGATTTTTCAGGCTTTCAGGCTTTAAAACATCTCCTTGTACGACGCTAAAATTCGGGTTATCAAATTTCAGTTTTTTTGGGTTACGCGCAATGGCAGTTATGAGATGCCCTTCTGCAAGTCCCTGTTTAATCAATTCTCTGCCAGTTTTTCCTGTTCCGCCAATTATTAAAAGTTTCATATATATTATTTAACTAAAGTAAAATTGACAAATTTTAAAATTGAATAACATATTTTAGATCTGAATTGTGGATTAACACCGATGAATTGCCTAGAAATTCGAAAATTGAGCATGTCTGTCGCGGGCATGTACGTTGTTAACAGTAGTTTTTTATCAAATATTCAGAGTAAAAAGAAAATTGAGTAGTAAATAATTCCATTAGATATCATCGTTTATTTCAATCCAATACCCATTTGGGTCTTGAAAATAAACCTGTCTAATTCCATCTTTTCGCATGTAATCCTTGTTTGGTGAACCAAGCCAATCAGAGTAATCAATTTTTAATTTTTTTAGATACGTTATAAATGAATTTAAATCAGGTGTTGTTAAAGCAAAATGAACAGCCTTATTGGTTTTTATTTCAGAGTTCGGGCGAGGAATCAGATGAAGCTGTTTGCCATCATCAAAAGATAACCATCTGGTTTTAGAATCAGAAGCAGTATTCTTAATTTCTTTAAGCTGAAGCACCTTTTGATAAAACTCAATAGATTCGTTAACATCTTTAACAGAAAGTGCTATATGATTAAATGAAAATGTATGCATGAAATTAGGTTTATTTTGAGATTATGAATTATTAGTCATCGGAGTATAGTATGTTTTCCAATGTATGCTAACGGTCTCAGCTAAGAGTAGCAGCATGGTTTAAGTAACTAATTTAGCAAAAATGGAACGAACCAGGTGAAAATCCGACCTGTAGCGACATTTATCGTCGCAAAGGATTTTCCAAATAAAACAGGCCTAAGCAACCTGACCACCTGTGGAGGGTTAATCGTTTTTAGTGAAATAACCTTCATTTGACACAGCAGCATCACTTACATATATGCTTGCCTCTTTAAACCAAACTTCAGCGTAGTTTCCGGTTTCATATTGTTTTTGTATATCTCCACCATGTGTTTCAGCACCGGTAGTTATTCCATTAGTTTGATTGTAAGAACCCAGCTTAAAGAAAAGGCCTTCACCGGCGTAAGCATTTGCGCGCTCAATACCGCCTTTACCAACAGGGATATCAGCAGTTTTAGTATATTCTGATACGATTAAGTTTTTTGTAAATGCTTTGGTTTCATGGCCTTCACTAGTAAATGTTATATTCATAATACCATCTTTAACCTCGATCTCATAACTGAACTCTTCACCTAATGCAATACCATCCTCAGGTTCTTTAGGGTGCGTATTATCTTCTGTACCAAAAGCAGATACATCACCCCAGACAGGTGTTGAAAAATCCCATCTTCCGGAATTGTCATCACCTTTTGTATTGATTTCATAATTCCAATAAACCGAACCTTTGGCGTGCCCGGGGAATTTCTTGTAAAAAATTTTAAGTGGCTCGTTCTCATGTCCATCGGCACTATGAATCTGACCAACGACTACCGAGTGTGCAGACGATTTCCTCGGGTCACCCGAAATTGATACATTCATTACTTTTAGTGTAGCAGACAATTTAGCATCAGTTAATGGAGACCATTTTTTCGTTTGAGCTAATTCGGTTCTCGTATTTTTTGAGGTTCCATGCGTATCCCCTGCGTTAGGTGCTTTAAAAACGACCCAATTTCTATTACCATCATTGACTGTATAAAAGAAATCTTCATGCTCAAAATTAATTGCTTGACCCGCATTTGACCCATCACCTAAGATCAAGTTCCAATGATTGAAAAATGATATAACCTCACTGGGGTAAATAGTTTTTTTGTCTTCTTTTTCACTTGTGCTTAGTGTAGTCGAAGTATCAGGATTTTTAGCAGTATCGCCACAGCTATTTAGTGTTACAGAAATACCAAGGATTATAAACGTTGATATTGATATGACTATTTTTTTAAAGTTTGGTTTCAAAATTCGTTTTTTTTAGGTTAATATAACTTTTTTGTAATGGTTATTGGAAGCTGCATGCCGCACGCCCCTTTGTTGAGCAGGCGCGCTGTTTTTCACAGGTTTTATTTATCTGATCCAAATTCAAGTTGTCGCTCATATTCTTTTTCATCAAAATAGCCTTTCGATACTTGGATTAAGCCATCATCATTTAATGTCCATTCCTCAAATCCGCTAATTTTAACTTTTTTTCCGGTTCCATTGGTTCCGGTATTTGTTCCAGAAAGTGTCCAATAGAACCGTGTTTTATCTGATTTGGTTGTCAAACTGTCAAGTGAAACAATCATATCAGGAAAAGCTTCCATAAACCCTTTAGCAACATTGGTAATGGCATTTGTCCCTTTCGCGGTGTCTCCATTATTGACTGTTAATTCGCCATCTTCAGCAAAAAAGGACGATACAAAATTTGGTCTTTGAC
>CBDUIO010000070.1:0-9851 GCA_965367355.1 uncultured Flavobacteriaceae bacterium | reverse complement strand
GGAAGGAATCCATTTATACTTAAAGCGTTTATAAATTGAACGCTTTTTTTATATTTACCGAATTATCTTCCTAATATGAAAAAACTAATAGTAATTGTTCTAATAATTTTTAATTCTTGCCTAAGCCAGGAAAAAGTCGACTTGATAGTCTACAATGCTAATATTTACACGGTTGATGAGAACTTTAGTAAAGCTGAAGCTTTTGTCATTAAAGATGGAAAATTCCTTGAAGTTGGAACTTCAGATGCTATTCAAAATAAATATAAATCTGAAGAAACCATCGATGCTAAAGGGCAAACCATTGTACCTGGATTTATCGATGCACATTGTCATTTTTATGGTCTTGGTATGAATCAACAACAATCTGATTTGGTAGGCACAAAAAGCTTCGATGAGGTTTTAGACCGATTAAAGAAATTTCAAGAGAAAAAACAAACAAATTTTTTAATTGGTAGAGGATGGGATCAAAACGATTGGGAAATAAAGGAATTTCCAACAAAAGAAAAACTGGATGAGTTGTATCCTGACATTCCAGTGGTCTTGCAACGAATCGATGGTCATGCCTATTTGGTTAATCAAGCCGCCTTGGATTTGGCAAAAGTAACCGTTGAAACCAAAATAGAAGGTGGTGAAATAGTAACAGAAGGCGGTAAACTTACTGGTATTTTAATTGATAATCCTATGGATCTGATAGATTCAATCTTTCCCAAGCCATCCACTCAAACAAAAATCCAAGCCTTAAAGGATGCTGAAAAAATGTGCTTTGAATATGGTTTAACAACAGTCAACGATGCTGGATTGGATAAGGAGGTTATCCAGTTGATTGATAGTTTGCATCAAACAGGAGACTTGCAAATACGAGTGTATGCCATGATTTCTAATAAACCGGAAAATCTGGATTATTACCTTCCTCAAGGAAAAATAAAAACAGATAGGCTTAATGTGCAGTCGGTTAAGGTTTATGCTGATGGTGCTTTGGGTTCTAGAGGTGCAACTTTAAAGAGACCCTATTCAGATAAACACAATCATTTTGGAGCGATGGTCACAAGTCCGGATGATATTCAGGCAGTAGCTGATAGGATTGCGAATTCAGAGTATCAAATGAATACTCATGCCATTGGCGATTCTGCCAATGTAGTGGTTTTAAAAGCGTATGAAAATGCCTTAAAAGACCAACAGGATAGACGTTGGAAAATAGAACATGCCCAGGTAATTACAGATAATGATTTTGATTATTTTAAGAATGAGAATATCATTCCATCAGTACAGCCAACACATGCAACAAGCGATATGTATTGGGCAGACGAACGATTAGGAGATCGAATAAAAGGGGCTTATGCATACAAAGATTTGCTGAAAAAATCTGGAACAATTGTTTTGGGAACCGATTTCCCTGTAGAACATGTAAGTCCGTTTTACACATTTTACGCTTCCGTCTCAAGAAAAGATCTCAAACAATACCCCGAAGGAGGATTCCAGATGGAAAATGCCTTGACCAGAGACGAAACCTTAAAAGGAATGACCATTTGGGCAGCACACTCTAATTTTGAAGAAAACGAAAAAGGAAGCATCGAACCCGGTAAATTTGCGGATTTCGTTATTTTAGATAAGAACATCATGGAAGTTCCTGAAAACGAAATTCCAAATATCAAGGCTTTACAAACCTATGTTGGAGGAGTGGCACAGTAATTGTTAATTCAAAAACAGAAAAATAACTTACATTTAACAAAACAAATCTCATGAAAAAAATATATACATTCTTTTTCGCTTTACTGGTAACTACAATGTCATTTTCTCAGGAAACTGCGGTTGTAGACGAATACAGCGAAGATGTCAAACTATGTTTAAAGAATAATGGAACCTATAACTATTATGATGGTGTTGTAGATCAAATGTTTACACATCTTAAGGAACAATACAAGAGTTTAAATGTACCTGATGAAGTATGGGAGGAATTGGAACAGGTAAAAACAGGAACTCTGGATGAGTTAAGTCAGATGATAGTCTCTGCCTACAGAGGTCATTTTAATCATCAGGATGTGAAAAATATGAATGCCCTTTACGGTACAACGGCAGGAAAGAAAATGATTAACAGTCAAACTGAATTGAATGAAGGTGATAAAGTGGTCTTAAATGAATTTTATAAAAGTGATACAGGTCAAAAAATTGTAGGCTCTCAGGATTCGATAAACGCTTCAATGATGCGAATTACAGAAATGTGGAGTGCAGATCTTTACAAGAGCGTCATTGATAAATTGTCTGAAAAAGGGTTTAATTTACCAAAGTATTAAGCTAAACATAAATCTTAGCCAAATAATCGTAATGCTCGCCTTCGGTGAGCATTACACATTTTAAGCCAACAGCAAAACAGGCTTTTTTAAGGAGCTCAAAATCTAAATACAACATGTTGAAAGGCTCTTCCTTTTCGCCCTTATATGCAACATAATATTCCAATTCGCCATAATAATTTTCAGTATCTTCAATCAACTGCCTACCCTCCTCATCTTCATACATATACATGATATCACTTGAGTCAATAAGTATCTGTCCTTTTGGTTTTAAAAGGCTTTTTAAATGCAGCAGGAACTTTGTAACCAGGTCTAGTTTTTGAAACACACCAGTTCCATTCATCAGCAGTAAAATAGTATCAAACTGCTCTGTGACCTCCAAAACATCTATAACTTGAGTATCTTTAATCCCTCTTTTAAAGCACACCTTAATCGCACCTTGAGAAATATCAATTGCTTTAACATTTAATTTTTTTTTGTCTTGCAAATACAAACTATGACTGCCCGCTCCACAACCAACATCGAGTACATCGCCGTAAGCTAAATCCAATGCTTTCTGTTCTATTTTGGGCATCTCTTTATAATTTCTGAAAAGGTAAAGAATAGGTAAAATATCGTCATCAGAAATATTGGTTGAAGTGATAATATCTTCAGTATAATCTCCGTTTTGATAATCCACTAAAGCTTGTCCAAAAAGATCTTTCATATGTAGTCATGCTGAGCAGGTTTCAGCATCTTATTAATTATACTAAATTTGCTTTATGCAAGACATCATCAATAATCTCCCAAAGCTTGCCAAAGATAAGCATAAGGAAAACAAAACATTCTTTACAAAACTAAAAAAGAAACCTCCAAAACAACTGGATTATATCATGCAGACATTGCATGAAACTGAATTTAAACGAACAAATTGTCTGGAGTGCGCCAACTGCTGCAAAACCACCGGACCTTTATTCACGGATAAGGATATTGAGAGAATATCAAAGCATTTCAAACAAAAACCACGCTTGTTTATCGAGCAGTATTTAAGGGTCGATGAAGATAACGACCATGTATTGCAGAGTGTGCCTTGTCCGTTTTTAGGAGTCGATAATTTTTGTTCTATTTATGATGTTCGTCCAAAGGCTTGCAGAGAATTTCCGCATACCGACAGAAAGAAGTTTCATCAAATCTCCAACCTCACCATTAAGAATATTGCTATTTGTCCTGCAGCATACAACATTGTAGAAGAGATGAAAAAACTTGTTAAAGTTTAATAACTATCTTGTATTTAATTTAAAATTTTGTAAAATTTAAAAGGATTATTGATTCTTCAGGCTATGAAAAAGGTTTTACTAATTGTATTTATTACAATTTCGGCAAGAAATAATGCGTATTCGCAAGAATGGCTGACATCCCTTGAAGTTGCCAAAGAATTAGCTTTAGTTCAGGATAAGATGATTCTAGCTTTGTGGGAAAATGCTGCTTATAATGGATTTCTGCTGATAACTGAGAAAAACAAAAAATATTTGGTATCTGATTTAGTTACAAAGAAGTCTCTCCAAAGAATTATTTGGAAGTATTTTGTACCTGTAATAATCCCCGAATACAAATATGATGATTTGATGAAAGACATTAAGGGGAAAAGAAACTCAGATTATATTCAGAAATTCAATGATAATAGTATTAAAGTAATGGATGCCAATGGTAATATTTTGGATACAGATTCTTTCCTATATCAATTAAACAATTCCAGTTTTTCTAATCTTTTAACTAAGTATGCACTCAATACCAAATTCTTAAAACCGGAATTAAAAAGCTATTCTTTAAATAGAAATTTTGTTACCTCGATAAGGCTGGCATCAAAGTATTTGGACTATGCAATTTATGCAAATAGGACTATAAGGAAGGAAATTGTAAGCCTTTCTGAAATTTATAAGCAAGAGGCCATAGAAAAACTTCATGAGGGGAATATGACAAAAAAAGATGCATATCATCAAAAAATAGAATTGTTGGAAATCAAAAAATATATTGTCTTAAATAATCCAAAGAAGGCGCTAAAAATGTTGAACAAATTTGAGGATTCAGACATAGACAGAATTAATAGTTCGCAATTTGCATTTTTGCAATTTGCATCTAATAGGATGTTGCAGAACATTGATGATGCCATGGTTTGGCAAAATGAAGTGTCTTTGACAGATTTAAAAAAAATGAGATACTTATTAAAATAGCCTAATCACAAACAAAAATCAAAGTGCAGTAATTTTGTAAAACAAGTAATTTTTAAAGAATGAAAATGTTATAAATGTGTTATTAATATGTTCAATCAATTTTAATAAATTAATATATTTCCTACATTTATAGCCTTAATTTTTTTAATCATTATCAATCATGAAAAAATTCAGTATAATACTTTTAACCATTCTTTCAGTCAATACAGCATTAGCTAACAATTGGATGACGTCCTTTGAAGAAGCTAAAAAACTTGCCCTTGCATCAGATAAATTGGTACTTGTTGACTTTTGGGCCATATGGTGTGGACCTTGTAAAAAAATGGACACAGAATCCTGGAGTAAGGATGAAGTTAAAATGTTGATGGATAATTATGTCCCTGTTCAGGTTGATATAGACAAAAATAAAGATTTGGCTTCACAGTATGGCGTCAAAGGGATTCCATACATATTTATTATGGATGGTAATGGAAAAGTACTGTATAACAGCATGAGCTATAAAAGAAAGGATGAAGTTATTAATTTGCTGAACAAGTATGCCATTAAAATGTCTTTTTTAAAGCGAGATCTGCTTAATTATTATCAGAATTCAAGTTTTATAACATCCCTGAGATTAGCATCAAAATATCAGGATTTTTGCCTGTACTTAAATGAAGAATTAAAGCCGGATTTTCTTGGTCTGTCACATGACTATATTAAAGAGTCTAAAAAGTTTTTAAAATCCAGTGATATTGAAAACAAAAATACTTTTGAACAGAAAATAGAATTGTTTGAAATACAGGAAAAGCTTATATTGAATAAGCCTGAAAAAGCTTTGAAAATGCTGAGTAAATTAAAAAAGGAAGACATAGACAAAAACAATGAGTCATTCTACACATTTTTAAATTATACTGCTTTAAAACAAATGAATGATGATAAAAATGCAGCTAAATGGGAGGATGGTCTGATGGAAAATTATCTCAAGAAAGCGAATCAAATTTTAAATAATTCATAATTAGTATTGGAAGCCATTTTAAACTATTTTGAAACTATACCTTCACTACATAGAAGTATTATTCTTGTTGGAGGTATTACCTTGTTTTGGATTTTAGAAGGAGCCGTTCCATTATTTAAGTTCAATTATAAAAAGTGGAACCACGCCATACCCAATTTCTTTTTTACCTTAACAACTGTGCTTATCAATTTTGGATTGGCTTTTTTATTGTTAAAATCTGCCGATTGGGTTCAGGCCAATAACTTTGGATTGATCAATTGGTTGCCTGAAATGCCGCTGTGGTTATATGGAATTTTAGGCGTTTTGTTTTTAGATTTTTTTGGGGCTTATCTGGCTCATTATGTCGAGCATAAGGTAAAACCTCTTTGGATGATACATTTAGTTCACCATACAGATCATAAAGTGGATACAACGACCGCAAACAGGCATCATCCCATAGAAAGTTTAATTCGCTTTGTCTTTACTTTGTTTGGCGTATTTGTGGTTGGAACACCAATTGCCATAGTCATGTTGTACCAATCGCTTTCATTGATTGCAACACAATTCACTCATGCCAATATTAAACTTCCCAAAAAAGTAGACCATATTTTGAGTTTTGTTTTGGTATCACCAGATATGCACAAGATCCATCATCATTACAGGCTTCCTTATACAGACTCTAACTATGGTAATATCTTTGCCATCTGGGATCGTATTTTTGGCACCTATATGAAAATGGATAGAGAAGAATTGATCTATGGAGTTGACGTTTTTCCAGATGAAGAAAAGAATGGAAAAGTTGTAGAACTTTTAAAACAGCCATTCCAGCCTTATCAAAAACCAACCTTTATTCCTGATAGCGATTAAGCTATTTTCCATATGAGTAAATTAAATAATTTAATTATTTCAGTTATTACTTTATTTCTAATGAATTGTAACCAACCTAAAACAATTGACATTCAAGGCCATAGAGGATGTCGTGGTTTATTACCGGAAAACTCAATTGAAGCCTTTAAAAAAGCAATTGAATTAGGTGTTAATACATTGGAGTTGGATGTCGTTGTCTCTAAAGATAATTATGTGGTTGTTTCGCATGAACCATTTATGAATCCTGTTATTTGTTTAGATGAACAAGGAAAGGAGATTAAGGATGTCGATAAGTTAAATTATAATTTATATCAAATGACATTCGATAGTATAAAGCAATTTGATTGCGGAACAAAACGAAATACAAGATTTCCCGAACAGGAGAATATAAGAACCTATAAACCGACCTTGGATGAAGTGATACGAGTTTCCAAAGATTTAAATCCGGGAATAAAATTCAATATAGAACTAAAAACTGAACCTGAATTATACGACGTTTTTACACCACATCCTCATGAATTCGTTTCACTTGTCTTAAAATTGATTAATGATAACGATGTATTTGAAAATAGTAATCTGCAAAGCTTTGATCTACAGACTCTGGAAGAAATAAAAAAGCAATCTCCAAAAATGAAAGTCGCTTTGCTGGTTGACGAATATGAAAATATAAGTATTAAGATGGGTGAATTAAGTTTTAAACCTGAAATTATAAGCCCGTATTTTGGGCTATTGACCAAAGAATCAGTAAATAAGTATCAAAAAGAAGGTTTTATGGTCATTCCCTGGACAGTCAATTCTATAGAAGAAATGAATCAAATGATTGACTTTAATGTGGACGGAATCATAACAGATTTCCCCGACCGTTTGATTAACCTAATTAAAAAGTAATGGTACTTATAGTATATTTTGCTTACCAAATGACGTATTGAGAAGTGAATTACACCATTTAATTAGCAAATGGTTGGTAGGATTAATCGTAGATCAAATACTTCTGTCGCAACTCCCTAAAAGCATCTAAACCCTTATTCCACGTGGCTCTAATTTGCTCATGTGTTAAACCACTTTCAATCTGTTTTTGAAGATTTTCAGTGCCGGCTAATTTGACAAAAAAAGCATTAAAGAATTGTTCTTTATTTTCTGTGGTTTGATAAGCTCCTATTAAATAATTCAAATCCAATTTATTTAATCTATTAGCCTGGCTAAGATCCATACCATAACACAACTTATTTTCATGTTTAGGATATTTGGCACCTTCATTAGGTTTTGGGATAAACGTATATGTATACATTGAATCGTTTTTTAAATATGGACTTCCAAATACTTGAAATTGTTTATCAGTTCCTCTTCCCGCACTTACGTTTGTGCCTTCAAAAAAACACAAGCTTGGATATAAGTTAATCGCCACATCGTTTGGTAAGTTCGGACTCGGTTTTATTGGTAAACTATAGGAAGTTTGATGTGTATAATTTTTAATTGGAATTACCGTAATATCGCAAATCACATTATTCATTAACCACTTTTCACCATTTATCATTTGTGCATATTCACCAATGGTCATGCCATAAACCACAGGAACAGGATGCATTCCCACAAAACTTTTATGTTCTGGTTCTAAAACCGGACCATCAATATAGTGTCCATTAGGATTTGGTCTGTCAAGGATCAACAAAGGAATGCTGTTTTCTGCACAAGCTTCCATGACGTAATGCAAGGTGGAAATGTAGGTATAAAAACGCGCACCAACATCTTGTAGATCAAAAACCATAATATCTATGTTATAAACACCTTGTTCAATATCACCTTCATATTTCTTTGTTTCTGATATTTGTTCCAATTTGGGCTTTTTGTTTTGACTATACAATGATATAATTGGGATTCCTGTTTTGGCGTCAATTCCATCAACCACTTTTTCTCCGGCATCAGCTTTACCTCGAAAACCATGCTCCGGGGCGAATACTTGGGTGATGTTTATTTTTAATGACACCAATGTATCAACTAAATGCGTATAACTTGCTTCCATCGTTTTCTGTCTTTTGTCATTAAAAACAACACTAGTCTGATTTGCAACAATCCCAACCTTTTTTCCCTTAAGCAATGGTAAATAGGTTTCTGTTTGATTAGCACCAACTAAAACAGTATTCAGTCGCGACTCTTCAGTCATCAGTCCATTGGCTTCGTTATTCAAGCTTCGTTGTTCAAGCTTCGAGCTTCGGTCTTTCGACTTGTTCCCACTTCCGCAGGAAATCAATATCAAAACAAATAATAAAACTGTATTTTTGAGAAAATATTTAAGCATAGGCAAAGTTTGAATTACGAGTATTTCTTAGCAAAACGCATTATTGGCAGTAAGTCGTATAAAAGTAGTATATCAGCGCCAATAATAAAAATTGGCATTGCAGCAATTGCAATAGGTATCATTGTAATGATGATTGCCATTGCTACTGGTTTGGGTTTGCAAAAAAAGATAAGGGATAAAATTGTTTCCTTTAATGGTCATGTGATTATATCACAATTCGACAGTAATAACTCCGATGAATCCTTAATCCCAATATCTAAGATCCAGGATTTTTACCCTGATTTTAAATCTGTCGAAGGTGTTGCTCACATCCAAGGAGTCGCTACAAAGTTTGGTGTGATTCGTACAGAAACCGATTTTGAAGGTATTGTTCTTAAAGGTGTTGGTGCAGATTATAACTGGGATTATTTTAAAGAATATTTGATAGCAGGTGAATTACCCAACTTTTCTGAGGGCAGAAATGAAGATATCCTCATATCAGATTATTTGGCAAACAGACTCGGATTTAAAGTAGGTGATAAGTTTAATACTTTTTTCGTAAAATCAGATATCAACAAGCCTCCAAACATAATAACGTATAAGATCAAAGGAATATATAATTCCGGTATGGAGGAATTAGATAAAACTTTTATAATAGGTGACATCAGGCATATTCAAAGGTTAAATAGTTGGGAACCGGATCAGGTTGGAAATTTAGAGGTCTTTATAATTGATTTTGATGAATTACATGAAAAAGGATTAGAGATATATCATGCCATCCCATCCAATCTGGATACAAAAACCGTTCAGCAAAAATATGCGGCTATTTTTGAGTGGATCAGTATTTTTGATAAGAATATTTATGCCATCATTGGTATCATGATCCTGGTAGCAGGAATAAACATGATTACCGCCTTACTTGTTTTAATTTTGGAACGAACCCAAATGATTGGAATTTTAAAAGCCTTAGGAAGCAACAACTGGAGCATAAGAAAAGTATTTTTATATAACGCTACCTATTTGATTGTTCTAGGACTTATCTGGGGAAATGTGATAGGTCTGGGTTTGCTTTTTACTCAGAAATATTTTGGTCTGTTTCCTCTGGATCCTAGTGTTTATTATGTTTCCCAGGCACCAGTTTATTTAAATTTAGGTCATATAGTTGCTTTAAACATTGGAACCTTTATTCTATGTTTGCTAATGTTATTGGTGCCCTCATACATTATTACAAAAATATC
>CBDUIO010000069.1:0-10036 GCA_965367355.1 uncultured Flavobacteriaceae bacterium | reverse complement strand
GAGATGCTTTTTTACTAACCAACCAAACGTAATTCCTACTCCTTGTTTTATGGTAATCACTCCTTAAACATATCATCATAGATAATTACAATTAATTAGATTCAATCATCATGCCAAAATTTTATTTTAACAAAAATTTGGAAAATAATAATTTAACATATATCTTTATGATATCATTTTAATATCATTTTAAATTATATATCATGAAAGAAGAAAGAATTATTATCCCTGTCAATGGCTATATTATGTTAGTCGTAGAATTAGTCCTAATATTTGGGATCGCTTACTTTACTATTACAAATGATCAGCCTGAATATCTGCTGCTTTTGCCATTAGTAATTCTAATATTAATAGGTTTTATAATGGTACAGCCTAATAATTCCAGAGTCCTTTTATTATTTGGAAAATATATAGGCACTGTTAAGAAAAACGGTTTCTTTTGGGTGAATCCATTTTATACTAAAAAAAAGATCTCCTTAAGAGCGAGTAATTTTGACAGTGAACGCCTGAAAGTAAATGATAAACTGGGTAATCCGATAATGATAAGCACTATACTAGTCTGGAGAGTGTATAATACTTATAAAGCAGCATTTGATGTAGATAATTATGAGAATTTTGTACGAGTGCAAACAGATGCAGCGGTTCGTAAGCTTGCAAGTATGTACCCATATGATAATTTTGCCGATGAAGGTCATACTGAAGATATTACTCTGCGTTCCAGTGTGAATGAAGTAAGTGAAGCATTAGAAAAAGAAATTGAAGAACGTTTAAAAATAGCCGGTATCGAAGTTCTTGAAGCAAGAATTGGATATTTAGCATACGCTCAGGAAATAGCCAATGCCATGCTTAAGCGTCAGCAAGCCACAGCTATTGTTGCAGCCAGACATAAGATTGTTGAAGGTGCGGTAAGTATGGTTGAAATGGCTCTTAATGAACTGGGAAAGAAAAATATTGTCGACCTTGATGATGAACGTAAAGCAGCCATGGTAAGTAATTTAATGGTGATTCTTTGTGGAGACAAAGATGCATCTCCGGTATTGAACACAGGAACTTTAAATCAGTAATCATGAAGGAATACAAAGTAATTACACCTAAACTTGGGATAACTAACCGGAATGGAAAGTTAGAAAATACACTTAATCAATATGCAAGAGAGCGTTGGGTAGTTAATTTTATCGCTACTGGTGCTCAATATATAGTGTTCGAAAGAGAAAAGAATTTGTAATATAGAATTAATTAAACCAAGAATTTTAAAAATAGATTATAAGACATGAAGGTATTTTTAGAGAAACAAAGGTTTAACCAGTGGTGGCTTTATCTTATTTTGCTCATTCCGTTGATTTCCATTGTATTACCTTTCATAATTAAAAACGAAAGAGTGGTATCCATTAAAGATTTATCCTCTGTAATAGTTCCTGTAATCATACTTATCTTAGTTTATTCGTTTATTTTTTCTATCCAATTAAAAACAAGGATTGACGAGAATGGAATTTACTATCAGTTTTTCCCTTTAAAATTTAAATTGAAATTAGTATCATGGAAGGAACTTAACCAATGTTATTGTAGAAATTATAGGCCATTAACAGAATTTGGCGGTTGGGGTTACAGGGGAACTTTTAGCAATGGAAAGGCATTAAATATAAGAGGTAACTGGGGAATTCAACTTGTATTTAATAATGGTAAAAAATTACTGATAGGTACTCAAAAACCAGAACACGTTAAAAACATATTAGAAACTTATAATCACAAATTATCAAAAACCAATCTTGATAATTCAATTTAATTATGTCAAAAAAGAAAGCATTTGCATTAAGAATCAATGAAGATATGCTAAAAGCAATCGAGAAATGGGCTGCTGATGAATTCAGGAGCACTAATGGCCAGATTGAATGGATGCTCATGCAATACTTGAAACAGGCTAAAAGATCTCCTAAAAAAAAGGAACAGTAAATAAAAAAGCGACTTGTCTAAAGTCGCTTTTTTAATGCCATAAATTTTGGTACTTTGCGACTTCAAAAAAAATAAATGAATTCTGCACCTGTTTTTACCGATGATACTATTGTTTTTGGATTGCTAATGCTCGCTTTAGGTTTCGTATTTTATACATCTACAAGCAGCAATAATTTCTGGCAAAAATTCTATAAATACATCCCTGCATTATTGATGGCCTATATGGTGCCTGCAGCGTTCACAACAACCGGATTAATATCTCCTGAATGGACAACTCTAAATGAAGCTGGAGACATTGTAGAACATAAGTCGCAGGTCTATTACGTAGCAAGCAGGTATTTACTTCCGGCAGCTTTGGTTTTAATGACCATAAGTATTGATTTGAAAGCCGTTTTTAACCTGGGACCAAAAGCTTTGATCATGTTTTTAACAGGAACTGTTGGAATCATAATTGGAGGACCATTAGCCGTATTATTAGTGTCTCTCGTATCACCCGAAACAGTTGGTGGCGCTGGAGCCGATGCAGTTTGGAGAGGACTTGCAACCTTAGCAGGTAGTTGGATTGGTGGTGGAGCGAATCAGGCGGCAATGCTAGAAATATATGGCTTTAATACTGAAAATTACGCGGGAATGGTTATCGTAGATATCGTTGTAGCCAACATATGGATGGCCATTCTTTTACTTGGAATTGGAAAACAGGAAAAGATCGATAAATGGCTTAGGGCTGATACAAGTGCTATTGAGGTTTTAAAAGAAAAAGTGTCCAGCTATGCCTCAAAGATATCAAGAGATCCAAGTTTAGCCGACTTCATGATCATTGGAGGTATTGCTTTTACAACCGTTGGGATCTCTCATTTTGGGGCTAATACCATATCAGATTTTTTAATTGACAATTTTGAAGTTGTAAGAGATAAATCATCTGCCATGTCATCCTTTGGATCACAGTTCTTCTGGATGATAACAATCGCAACATTCTTAGGAATTATTTTTTCATTCACACGACTAAAACAATATGAAGGAGCCGGAGCCAGTAAAGTTGGCAGTGTGTTTATTTATATTTTGGTTGCCAGTATTGGAATGAAAATGGACCTGACTAAAATTGTGGATAATCCCGGATTAATAGTTGTTGGTTTAATTTGGATGGCTATTCATGTAGGATTATTATTTTTAATTGCAAAATTAATAAGAGCTCCGTATTTCTTTTTGGCTGTAGGAAGTAAAGCTAATATTGGTGGAGCAGCATCTGCGCCTGTAGTGGCAGCAGCATTTCATCCATCGCTGGCAACAGTAGGTGTTTTACTTGCTGTGTTTGGATATGTGGTTGGAACATATGGCGCCATGTTAACAGCTGAATTAATGCGAATTGTGGCTCCGTAATTTTTTAAATTTTATAATACTTAAGATGAAACACATTGTAATTATTCTTTCCGTTTTGTTCGTTTTTTCATGCGGTAAAAAAGAAAGTGACCTTATAGTCAAAGGAACCGTAAAAGGTCTGAAAAAAGGCACCATCTATCTTCAGAAGGTAAGCGATACCACATTATTGGCGGTAGATTCGGTTAGTATATTAGGAGATTCCAGTTTTGAATTGCATAGTGAACTATCGACTCCGGAAATGTATTATCTGTTTCTGGATAAAAATGATAATACAGAAAATAGAATTTCTTTTTTTGCAGACAAAGGTATAACAGAAATACAAACTACGCTTAAGAATTTTGTTTCAGATGCTAAGATCAATGGTTCAAAGCAGCAAGAGATCTTATCAGAATACAACAAAATGATCAAACAATTTAACAATAAGTCTCTGGACTTAATAAAAGCAAATTTTGAGGCTCAAAAAGAGCAGGATCAAGTTAAAGCCGATTCATTAAAAGTTGTTATGGATAAATATAATAACAGCCGATTTAAATATGCTTTAAACTTCACAATGAACCATTTGGATAGTGAAGTTACGCCGTACATCGTTCTATCTGACATGTATAATGCCAATGTTAAGGCATTGGACACTATTTATAATAATCTTGATGAAAAGGTATTAAATTCTAAATACGGCTTAGAGCTCAAAAAATTCATTGACGAAGTAAAAGAGAAAGAACAAAACCAATAAAAAAAGTCTCACAACTGTGAGACTTATTTATTATAATTTATTGATCTTTTCTATCAATGCTCTACCTTTTTTCTCGAGTTCCTGATTTATTGCCTTGAAATGTTTCTTTTTATCTTCTGCAGTTCTATCATTCACTTTAGTGATCAATTCATCAAACACCTCTATAGCCTCATCAATGATTGCTTCACTTTTTTTTACATCCTTCCCGGGATTACTTAATTCCCAAACATAAACCGCTTCTATAATATCCCCAAGAACATAATTAATATCCTTTTTAAGGTCTCTTTTATTTGCCATAATTCAATATTTTAGTTGAGGCCAAAATTAATGATTTTTACACATAAACCTCTAAAAGTTTAGAACTATTTGAAACAATAGTAAAGTCTTTTATACAGGCCGGAATTAAAATTGTTTCGCCTTTTTTGATGAATTCTGTAAATGAATCTGTTTTTATTTGAGCTTCCCCATCAACACACATATATATAATGAACGAATCTAATGTATTAGTCCTTTTGAGTGGTTTTGAAAGTTCCAGGTAGTTTGTTGTAAAATAAGGACAAGTAACCATTTGATTCGATGTATCCTTAGTCTTTTTATAATTAATTCTGTAATTATCCGGCATATTGAAATCGATGGCATCAAGTGCCAGCTCATTGTGCAATTCTCTAGAATTCCCTTCAGCATCTACTCGATCCCAATCGTGAACTCTATAGGTAATATCACTTGTTTGCTGAATCTCAGCCAACAAAACTCCTGCACCAATAGCATGAACACGACCTACTTCTATGAAAAACGTATCCCCTTCTTTTACTTTTTCAAAATTTAGAATACTAGGTAAGGTTTTATTCTCCAGATGATCCAGATATTTCTCTTTAGTCATCTTTTGATTAAAATCTATTATCAATTGAGCATCTTTATCAGCCTGCATGACATACCACATCTCAGTTTTACCAAAAGAATCATGACGCTCTGCAGCTAATTTATCATTAGGATGAAGCTGAATGGAAAGATCTAGTTTTGCATCTATAAACTTTATAAGAATAGGAAATTTATTCTTAAATACTTTAAAATTCTTTTTACCGATAAGATCAGGTCCTAATTGAGCTTGCAATTCACTTAATGGCATGCCTTTTAAAGGACCATTAATAATCACAGATGTATCACCTTGAACATCACTTATTTCCCAACTTTCACCAATCTGGTTAGAGGTAGTTTCCTTATTTAAAACCGTTGCCAGTTTATTACCACCCCAGATTCGTTCTTTTAAAATAGGCTTGAATTTAATGGGATAAATAGAATGCTTCATACATTATGATCCTGAATATTTAACAAAATTCCGAGGTGTTTCATATAGGATTACCTCCAAATCAAGTTCTTTATTCAATTTGGGTTTCAATTTATTGTAAATAACAACCACAATATTTTCTGCAGTTGGATTTAAATTTTGAAATTCAGGAACTTCTACATTTAAATTCTTGTGATCAAAACTATCTTCCACTTCTGATTTAATGATATCTTTTAATACTTTCATATCAATGACATAACCCGTTTCTTTGTCTATCTCGCCAGTGACACTAACTATCAATTCATAATTGTGACCATGAAAATTCGGGTTGTTACATAATCCGAAAACAGCTTCGTTTTTTTCATTGCTCCAATCCTTTCTGTACAACCTGTGAGCCGCGTTAAAATGGGCTTTTCTACTAACAGTTACCTTCATTTTGCTACATTAATATGTTCGTAAAATTTATCGAATATTATTTTGAACCATTCAGTATAAAAATCGGAATTATTTTTAATATCGGTCTTTACATCTTCCAGAGACATCCATTTCCAAGCGGAAACTTCATCTGGATTAATATCAGGTTCATTATCGTAATACCCAACGAGAATATGATCAAACTCATGTTCTGTAAGGCCATTATCAAATGGGGCCTTGTAAATAAATGAAATAGTATCTTTTAAATCAGTCACAAATCCCATTTCTTCTTTAAGTCTTCTTTTTCCTGCCTGAATATTTGATTCGCCATCTCTTTGATGGCTGCAACATGTATTGGTCCATAGACCCGGAGAATGGTATTTATTCAAGGCTCGTTGCTGGAGCATTAATTCATTTTTATCATTAAAAATAAATACTGAAAAAGCTCTATGAAGCACCGCCTTTTCATGAGCTTCCAGTTTTGGCATCAATCCGATTTGCTCATCCTTTTCATTAACAATAATAACTTTTTCTTCATTCATAGTTTTTTCAATATGCACAAATTTAACAAAATAGCTTTATTGTTATGTTAACAAAAACAAAACGCTCCCAAAATGAGAGCGTTTTTAAAATAATTATTGTGTGAATTAGTTTTCTATCACTATAAATTCACTACGTCTGTTTAATTGATGCTCTGCATCAGTACATTTAACTCCATTACTACATTTATTCAAAAGCTGAGTTTCACCATATCCCCTTCCGGTCAATCTGCTTGCATTTATTCCTCTTTCAATGAGATATTTTATAGTTGATTTATTTCGTCTATCAGAAAGCGATAAATTATAGCTGTCCCTTCCTCTGCTGTCTGTATGTGACCTCACATCAATTTTAACTGTTGGATATTCTTTCATGTAAGCGAAGACCTTTTCCAGTTCAACTCTGGCGTCTGCACGAATAAAAGACTTATCGTAATCAAAGTAAATAGGTCCCAGATCCAATAGTTTTGCCAGATCAGTACCTATTTCAGCAACTGTTGCTTCAGGTTCTAATTCTAAACTTAGCTTAACTTCTGCTTCCTTTCCTTTAATAGAAAATTTATCGGTTCCTTGTTTGAATTTTTCTTTAGTGCCGATTACAGTAAATGATTCTTCCCCGCATTCGAGTTCAAAATTGAATTCACCCTTATTATCAGAAGTTAATTCCTTAATGGTTTGAGATTTATCATTGTAAACAATAACTGTTGCACCAGAAATTATCTCACCTGTTTGTTTGTTTGTAACAGTTCCGGCTATCAAAGTTTCACAACTTGTTTTTAGAGGTTCAATTTCGACCAGTTTATAAATATCATCACTTCCTCTACCTCCTTTTCGATTAGATGTGAAATAACCTACTTTAGTTTCGTCATTAATAATAAAGGCAAAATCGTCTTTTTCACTATTCAACGGCTTACCTACATTATATATATTTTCTTTAGAAGCATTCTTTATATCTGTACACACAAATATATCTAATCCACCTAAACCTAAATGTCCATCTGAGGCAAAATAAAAGTCCCCATTTTGACTAACAAAAGGAAAGGTGTCACGTCCTTCGGTATTGATTTGATCTCCCAAATTCACAGGTGTACCAAAAGTGCCATCTTTGTTAATATCTACTACATAAATATCACTTAAACCGTGAGTCCCTGGCATATCTGAAGCGAAATATAGCTTTGAATTATCTGGGGATAACGCTGGATGTGCGACGGAATATTCTATACTATTGAATGGCAATTCGGCAATATTCGTCCAAGATTTGCCCTTTTTAGTCGCTCGGTATAACTTTAACCTAATTATTCCTTTAGAATCCTTTTGATATCCATTATCGAAACTATTTCTTGTAAAGTACATGGTTTTGCCATCGTTGGTTATAGCAACACTGGATTCATTGTATTTTGAATTGAATTCACCTGCTAACTTTTGGGCATTAACCAAATTTCCATCCTTGGAAATAGATGCGGTATACAATTGTAAAAAAGGTAAACCTGTCCATTTATGAGTTAATTTACTAGAAACCCCAACATCTCTTGATGATGAGAAAACAACACCTCCCATCTGGTCAAAACCGGCTGCAAAATCAGAAAATTCTGTATTGACACCGACTGTTTTTATGCTATAACGGTTTGATTGTGCTTCGATTTTCTCCAAATAATTTGGCTCGTATTTCAATGAACTTGCACGTTTATCATTGGCATTTAAATTTGACAATTTTTCCAGCCAAAGATCTGATCGCGTATATTCTCCAATTGCTTTTAATGCCTGAGAATATTTAAAATAGTATTCACCCTTTACGGATTGCAGATCAAAGTCCATTAATTCCTTATACCATATTACTGCATTTTCCATATCAGCATTTTGGTAATAAGAATCGGCCAGATTGGCATAGATCTCAACCGATTTTTCCTTGTTATCAATGGCTTTTAAGTACTCCTTTATGGCATTTTCATATGCATATCGTTCAAACAATTTATTTGCTTTTTCTACTGTTTTGCTTTGAGAATAAGCATGATTAAAAGACAGTAATAAAATACTTAAGGATATTATAATTTTAGCTGATCTCATGTTGTTGTATTGTATTATTTTTAAAAGAACCTTGGTGATATAATCCCATCTTTACTGGATCTTAATTCGTATCGTAATATGATCTCATGTGATCCACTATTGTAATTATTAAGCTCCGTAGTTTCCCAGTCATATGCGTAACCAATCATTAAGCCATCAGATATTTGAAAACCAATTAATCCGCTTAAAGCAGCGTCCCAACGATAGGCTAGTCCTAAGGTTAACTTCTCATTGAGTAACAAGTTACCAGATAAGTCCATCTGAAGTGGTGCACCTGCAACAGCTTTAAATAAAACAGCTGGTTTAAGTTTTAGATCGGCATTTAGATCAAATACATAGCCTGCAATTAAATAATGGTTGATTCTATCTTTAGCTAAATAAGATATCGAGCTAACATCATTGTCATAAAATTTTGTTCTTAGCAAAGTTGGTGCTGAATACCCTAAATAAAACCTATCGGTATGATAGTATATCCCAAAGCCAACATTAGGAGAAAACTTGTTATCAATATTATTTGACGTATCAAAATTATCATCCGTAGTGTTTTCCGGATTAGTCCTGGCAAAATCTATGTTCAATAGATGAGCTCCCGCTTTTAATCCAAATGCCAATTGACCCGTATTAGATGTGTTGATTGTATATGAGAAATCAATATCAATATACGTTTCGTCCATAATCCAAATTTGATCTCGAACCAAAGAAACTCCGAGTCCTAATCTATTGTTTCTTAAAGGAGAATGGGCCGAGAATGTCATTGTTTTTGGGGCTCCATCCAATCCAACCCATTGAGTTCTATACAATCCCGTTAAATTTAACACATCCCTTGATCCGGCATAACCTGGGTTAACACTTATGGTATTATACATGTATTGGGTATATTGAGCATCCTGCTGGGCATAACTAATAGAGTTGAACCACACAAAAAATACAATTAAAGCTACTATTTTTTTCATCATTAAATTTTATTTTATCCGGGAATACAAATGCATTCCCGGATATTCTATATGTTTCTTTATCTATTAATATACAATGGTCCCGCTTTACTAACTCCTTTACCATTATTTAAATAGGTTAGGACATAGTAGTAAACTCCAGCCGGTAATTTTTCCTTCTTACGAATTGTAACTCTTCCATCAGAAGTACCATCAAAGTAAGGACCTAAATGATATGCATCTTTATCGTATACAAGCACTCCCCATCTATTATAGATTTTTAAGCTGTTTTCCGGGAAATTTTCAAGCCCTGCAATAATTAAGACATCATTTTTGCCATCACCGTCATCCGGAGAAATAGCGTCGTATATAATGATTTCCTTATCCTCAGGTATTAAGAGTATAACTGTTGGATCATCTGTTGGGTCTCCGTTACTGTTTCCAGTAGCATCAGGAGTCTCAACAAGTTCATTTCCAGAGTCCGAAACATCGCTTACTTCCTCTGCATATTCACTTATGCCATATACAGTTGCGCTGTTCTCCACATAACCCAGATTAACGTCTTCTTGAGTTATAGTATAAGTAGCTGTTGCCATTCCTGTTTCACCAGGGGCTAAAGTACTTGGAACAACTTCCAAACCAAATATTTCTAAGAATTCATCATCTACTACAATGTTATCAATGACAACACTTCCAGTATTTTCAACAGTGAAAGTATAGGTGATTTCATCTCCAATTGATCCACCGG
>CBDUIO010000068.1:0-10193 GCA_965367355.1 uncultured Flavobacteriaceae bacterium | reverse complement strand
TTGTTCTTTTCATCTTGGGACTGTAATTCTGAATATTGAGTCAGTGCTCTTTGTATTTTGTTTTCTAAGCTAAATCTGTTCTGTAAGGATTGGTTGTTTCTTAATTCTAAAGACAACCCTACTAATGAGGCATTAGCAATTGTTTTGTCCTCACTGTAGAGGTACTCATTAAAAAGTTCCACGGTATTTTTGTTGTAATGCTTTAGTAAATATCTAAATGCTGAAGTAGTTACCTGTTGATCCTTGTCATGGATCATGGTTTCGATTAGAGAACTCAGATTTTCAGTCTTTAAAAAATATAGATTTTCAATAACCAAAGCTCTTATTTTTGGGGATGGATTATTTAAAAGGTTTTTAATGGCTGCAAAGAACCGTTCATCTTTTACTTCAAGGGTTTTTTGAAGCATATGTAAGATCTGGTTTTCATTGCCTTCTTTTAATACACGAATTACTGTATCAATAATGGAGGTGACCTTTATTTCTTGTTTATTAGTTTTCTCCTTTTTAACCGGTGAAATTTCTAATAACTTTTTAAATGAAGTGATATATTCAATTCTGAGGTGATAAATAAAATACAACCAGATAGAAATTAGGACTATGATAATTAAGCTTATGTAAGTTGAAGCAATATCCAATCCGTTAATAAAGAATATAAGAATAAATCCTGCTAAACCTGTTGCAATACTATCCACCACGACATCTGTGAATGTTTTGGTTTTCTTTTTTATATCAATAGGAATTGGAATAGACAATAATTCAGTAGCAGCCTTGTTTACAGATTGTTTTAAACTACCATCCACAACCTTTATAAAAACAATGACCCAAAGTTGTGGAAGGATCAGTAATAAAATTGATCCAATTAGAATACCAGAAGGTAGCCACAGCAGAGATTTCCCAACACCAAACGTGCCAACAATTCTCTGGGTTAGGAACAACTGAATTAACAATGAAATGGCACTTAATGTTGAAAACCAAAAACCAAAAAAGGAAGTTAATTCCTCCTGGTCTTCTATAAGTCTGGAGGCGTAATCGCTATATTGGTAATCTACCAATTTCGCAATAAGGACACTTATTCCAATGACAATAGCAATTAATTTTAATAATTTCGATTGTTTAATAAGTTTAAAAGGTGAATCTGTTTTAGGGTCAGATCGCAGGGCAACTTGAAACGGATTCAGTTTAACAACTTCATTTTTCCAGATATAGCGAGTTATAGGAATGCAGATTGTAAGAAGGACACCAGCTACAAATAATAGATCTTCAGTATCCAGAAAAGTGGTTAAAAGCGATGTTAAATAACCACCAAAAATACCGCCTGCAATAGCACCAGCACCAATAAAACCAAAAACACGTTTTGCTTCTCTTACATTATAAACCAGATTGGCTAGGATCCAGAATTGTGAAGCAGTTAATAATCCAAAAATGGCAACCCAGATGTATGGAATATATAAAAGATAGCCTATACCTAGATTAAAATTTAGTGCAAAAGCAAATAAAATCAATGAAATGACAGAACCAATCAGGGTTCTATCTATGATAATGTTTAGAGGATAGTTCTCTAATGCTCTATCATAAAAATAAGATCCTATTATTGCCATCATAGCCGTAAATACATATCCTAATGGAAGTGCATCTGCCGTTAATTCAGAAAGGAATAAGGAATTAATCGTCGGTTTAACAATTAAAAGAGTCGTAATAATGATAAAAATATTGAGCTGGAGTAAAAGTGTTTTATGTAACTCTTCTTCCTTGAGATCAAATACTTTTAAAATATATATTTTTAATAGATTTAGTGCAGACATTTAGCTTAGCTATTTATCAATGGAAGATAAAATATTGGGACAATTTTAGCAACAATTTGCGATTTTAGTTAGTTGCCACTTGCTCTTCTTCGGTTTTTAAAATCTTTTCAATAGGATTAACCAAATTCCTTATGATCTGTTCCCCATGAGAATCATCGATTAAAGCTACTAATATATAGCGTCTGTTAGGATTTTTACCCCAAACTAAAATAGAGTCAGAATGATATGTTTTCCAGGAACCCGATTTCCGGTATAATTTTGCTAATGGTGCGATCTTTTCAATTGTATTGACAAATTTATGGTGCAGATCCGGATTAACCATGATATCCAACATTTGCTTGGATCGTTTTTCATTGACTAATTTACCATTTGCCAATAAATAATAATATCTACACACCTGATTAACCGTTGCCGCATGACTCAAATTTTTTAAAGGCTCTCTATTGGTTCCGCCTCCTCGACCATATCGCTTTCCAACCCACAGGCCGCCGCCATGACTTTCATCGTAAAACTCGTATTTAGGATCCGTCAAAACATTTTCAATTTTTTCATATCCAAGCCTGTCTATCATTCTAGTAGTTGCCTGATTATCAGATTTACTGATCATTAACCGCATATCCTTTTTAATTTCATCGGTCTCAATCAATTCACCATTTTCAATTGCATCCATTGAGGCCAGTAAAACAGCTATTTTAGGTAAACTTGCCGCATACATCATATAATCTCCATTGATGCTGGCAAATTTTGCGACATTGGAATTACTTAGATCTACGACTCCAATGGCCATTTTCTTGTTATCAATTAAATTTTTCCAGGTCGGATTCTTGAGTATTTCCTTTTCCAGATCCTTTTGCAAAGTAACATTATGTAAAGACGTAAGTGATTTTACCTCAGAATTCGTCAATGGCAGTTTTTGTTGAGCTGCTGACGAAAGACCAAGAAATAATAATAACAAAATAAGAAATTTGTTTTTCATTAATTTATTTACCATAATTTAAACAAAGATATCTAATTTGTTAATTGCTGAATTGTTAATAATTTATATTACCTTATTTTTCAATTAACCAATAAATACAAGGCTTTTGACAGATTTCACTAAAAAAAATTGTTAATATTTTTTAAATTATAGTGAAAAATCTTCTTAAATGGATAAAGATTGCATCCAAGTTTTAAAAAGTAAACCACTCAATTTGAGTGGTTTATTGTTTTATAATGGAATGTTGCCGTGTTTGCGCTTAGGCCTTTCAACTTTCTTGCCTTCAAGCATCTGGAATCCTTTGATCAGCTTCCTGCGTGTGTTTTTAGGATAAATCACTTCATCAATAAAACCTCGACGAGCTGCTCTGTAAGGATCAGCAAATTTATAAGCATATTCCGCTTCTTTTTCTTTCCATTTTTCATCTGGGTTTTCGGCTTCAGCAATTTCTTTTTTAAAGATGATCTCCGCAGCTCCTTTGGCTCCCATAACTGCAATTTCTGCAGTTGGCCAGGCATAGTTTAAGTCTGCTCCAATATGTTTTGAATTCATCACATCATAAGCTCCTCCATAGGCTTTACGAGTAATAACCGTAATTTTTGGCACAGTCGCCTCACTTAAAGCATATAATAATTTGGCCCCATTGGTAATGATACCATTCCATTCCTGGTCGGTTCCTGGTAAAAATCCTGGCACATCAACCAGTACCAATAACGGGATATTAAAACAATCACAGAAGCGTGTAAAACGAGCACCTTTTTTAGAACTATTTACGTCCAGGCAACCTGCTAATTGCATAGGCTGATTAGCTACTATACCAATACTTCTACCAGCAATTCTTGCAAAGCCTACAATAATATTTTCGGCATAATCCTTATGTATTTCAAAGAAAGAATCTTCATCAATAATTCCGTTGATAACATCCTTCATATCGTAAGGCTTATGAGTATCTTCGGGTATGATATCGATCAAGTGCTCCCTTAATTCGTTTCCAATCTTGAAAGGTAATTTTTTCGTAGTTTCCCTATTATTTTGAGGCATATAGCTTAACAAGGTCTTAACATCTTCTAAACATTGAATGTCATTAACAGATGTTATGTGCGTCACTCCTGATTTAGTAGAGTGCGTACTGGCGCCTCCTAATTCTTCGGCGGTAACTTCTTCATTGGTCACTGTTTTTACAACGTTTGGACCAGTAACAAACATATAGCTTGTATCCTCTACCATCAAAGTAAAATCTGTCATTGCAGGTGAATAAACAGCCCCACCGGCACAAGGTCCCATAATTGCGGATATTTGCGGAATAACTCCTGATGACTGCACATTCCTGTGGAAGATATCAGCATAACCTCCTAAAGAACGCACACCCTCTTGAATTCTGGCGCCACCGGAATCGTTTAAACCAATTACTGGAGCACCAACTTTTACAGCTTGGTCCATTATTTTACAAATCTTTTCTGCATGCGTTTCAGATAGTGAGCCACCAAATACAGTAAAATCCTGGGCAAATACATAAACTAATCTGCCATCAATAGTTCCATAACCTGTCACAACACCATCACCAAAATAAATTTCATTCTCCATTCCAAAATCGGTACATCTATGGGATACCATAACGCCCATCTCTTCAAAAGAACCTTCGTCCAAAAGATATTCAACACGTTCGCGAGCTGTTAACTTTTTCTTGGCATGTTGTTTTTCAATCCGTTTTTCACCACCACCAAGGTATGCTTCTTCAAGACGTTTGTCTAATCTATCAATTTTTGTATTCATTTGTTTTTCCATAATACTTTCAATTTTGGTGATTAATGAATTGGTATTCTCAGTTGTTTCTGGTCTTCTTCATAAATCTTTAAAGCAAGCGTTGCTGCAATCTTTGCCTCTTCTTCCATATTGGCTTTTAAAGCCTCAGGCGAATAATAGTTTTTAACAAAATGCGTATCAAATTTCCCTGATCGGAAGGCTTCATGTTCGCAAACAAATTTTCCAAAAGGAAGAGTCGTTTGAACACCTTCAACTATATAGTTATCAATAGCTTTTATCATAAGTTGAATAGCCTCCTCACGAGTTTTCCCATAGGTTATTAATTTTGACAGCATAGGGTCATAATAAATAGGGATATCCATGCCTTCTTCAAATCCGTTATCTACTCGAATGTTTTCACCTTCTGGCAAAATATATTTATTTAAATGACCAACACTTGGCAAGAAGTCATTTAAAGGATCTTCAGCATACACACGAAGTTCTAGGGCATGACCATTGATTTTTAGATCTTCTTGTTTAATTTGAAGTTCTTCCCCACGCGCAACTCGTATTTGTAATTCAACAAGGTCAACGCCTGTTATCCATTCAGAAACCGGATGCTCGACCTGAAGACGCGTATTCATTTCCAGAAAATAGAAATTATGATCGGCATCTAATAAAAATTCTACCGTTCCGGCTCCAAGATAATCACAGGATCTTGCAACATTTATCGCCGCTTGTCCCATTTTTTCTCGTAATTCCTGGGTTAAAACTGCAGAAGGTGCTTCTTCAACTACTTTTTGATGTCGACGTTGCACACTGCATTCTCTTTCAAAGAAATGTAAAACGTTGCCATGGCTATCTGCCAATACCTGAATCTCCACATGACGGGGAGAGGTTACATATTTTTCAACAAATACAGAACCGTCGCCGAATGCAGAAGTCGCTTCGCTTATGGCGCGTTTCATTTGTTCTACAACATCTTTCTCTTTTTCTACTATTCGCATTCCTTTTCCTCCACCACCGGCAGCGGCCTTAATTAGAATGGGAAAACCAATTTGTTTGGCTATTTCAATAGCTTCTTTAGGATCTGAGACAGCTCTGTCAACTCCCGGAACCATTGGAATATTATAATCTTTAACAGCATCTTTGGCTGCTAGTTTGTCACCCATCATTCTAATGGCTTTAGATCTTGGACCTATGAAAATGATGTTATTTTTTTCTACTTCTTCGGCAAATTTGGCGTTTTCGCTTAAGAATCCGTATCCGGGATGTATCCCATCTACATTCAGTTCCTTGGCAATTTTTATAATTTTTGAACCTAATAAATAGGATTTATTTGATGGTGGTTCGCCAATGCAAATTGCTTCATCAGCAAAGCGAACATGAGGTGCATTTCTGTCGGCAGTTGAATATACAGCAACTGTCTTTATACCCATTTTCTGGGCTGTTTTCATGACTCGTATCGCTATTTCACCTCTGTTTGCAACTAATATTTTTTTCATCTTTTAAAACTTTGAAGTCAGTTTGAATGATATTTTTTTGAAAATTGTATCGAATAGTTCTTGATGCCACACTTCAATTGAATGATGGTCAACTCGAACTGACGAAATTTAAATTATTCGAACTCAATTAATAAATGACCTTTGTCTATGGCGTCTCCTTTAGACATATTCACAGATTTAATTACGCCATCACGAGGTGATGTAATAATATTCTCCATTTTCATGGCCTCTAAGATCAACAATGGATCGTTTTCTTTTACCTCCTGACCTTGTTTAACATGGATTTCTAATATAAGACCAGGCATTGGTGCTTTAATGGAATTTATCTGTTTTGATGACCCAAAAGTGAATCCCAGTTTATCAATTAAAAGGTCCAATGGATTGGAAATATCAACACTATAAGTGTTTTTATTAACCCTGATTAAATACTTTTTTCGATTGAAGTTGGAATCTACTAATTCTGCCTTAAACGGTTTATTGTTTTGAAGGACATGAAACCGGTTTTTGCCTGTTATTACAGAATCTAAATTATTAATTTCATCATCTGTAACGTCGAACTCCAGAGAGTTATTGACTTTTACTTTAAACTTATTATTCATAAGCGTGTGTTTTTAAATGTTTATGAATTTAAATATTGCAAAAAAACATCTTAATAAATGTATGATTTATATTCAGCATCAATGAACGAATTTAGATAAATTAGTTTTTAAAGAATATGAGAGTTATCATACTTTTTTTTGTTTATCTGTATTAAAATATGAGTTCTTTTGATGGATCTTAATCGCTTTTCTTGCCAACAATATCGCTATGATCAATGAAATGAAAGCACCAACCCATATTCCGGGGATAAACTCAATAAACAGGAAAAAATCATACATACCGTGCAATAAAACAGCCAGCGATAATCCTATTAAATTATCCGCTATGCGCATACCATTAAATTTAGCTTTTCCCATAAAATAACCCATAATAATTCCGAATGTAGCGTGAGCAGGTACTGCGGTAAAAGCTCTTATCAATGCCACCTGCAATCCGCCCTGGAACACGTACATAAGATTTTCTACCATGGCAAATCCCATTGAGACCATGACCGCATAAACAATACCGTCAAAAGGTTCATTAAAGGCCCTTCTTGGCTGTGAATAATATCTAACTATTACATATTTGCTGAATTCCTCAGACAGGCCTACTACAAAAAAGGCCTTAATGAATAATTGAGTAAGACTGAATTTATTATTTAAAGGCAAAAAGTAATCGAAAAAAACATAAAGAATGGTTGTTATAAGAACACTGACAATGGCACCTAACAAAAAACTGTAGATCATAACACGTTTAGGTTCCTTCTCATATTTATCCTTCAAATAAATATAGAAGATAACCATAAAAGCCGGAGCTATTGCTGCAAGTATTAAATGCATTATCCAGGTATTAAATCAGTTCTGCAATCTTTTCCAATACAAACAAATAATAGGATTTGTTTGTAGCAATAAAATGATTGTTAATGTTGCTCTTATCCAAAAGAGTTCGGAACTCCTTGAAAGATACTAATTTTATAGCTTCAACTTCATCTTCCTGAGGTACAAGCAATTCTATATTAACTTTTAATTCGGCTACATATACCTGATGAAATTCATTATCCTTAATAGTTCCGTTTGCATAAGTACTTAAATGCTTATGTACTCCTATTTTTTTTAGATCATTTTTATTCAATTTCAGACCTAATTCCTCTTTTGTTTCCCTGATTGCCGCATTTATAAAGGATTCTCCAGCATCTATATGTCCTGCTGCTGAAACATCCCATAACAAAGGATATATGGATTTTTTATGAGACCGTTGCTGAAGGAGTATCTGTCCTTTTTTTGTATATAACCAAAGATGAATGGTATTATGCCATAACCCATTTTTGTGAGCTTCTGATTTTAATGCTTTTCTCCCAGTTGGTTCCCCTGTTTCATGCACTATGTCTATAAATTCATCCATAAAAGCAATACGTCATTTGATACACAGTCTAAAGCTTAAAATAAGTTTTGGACTCTGATCCAGATGACAACAAATAATTATTTAATTATTCAAAATAACTGAATGAATCGCCTTCTTTAATTTTTAGAAGGGTTTCATAAATGATTCTGATCACATTTTCAACATCATCACGATGCACCATTTCAACAGTCGTATGCATGTATCGCAACGGTAATGAAATAAGAGCACTGGCAACACCGCCATTACTGTAAGCAAAAGCGTCCGTGTCTGTTCCTGTAGCTCTTGATAAGGCAGAGCGCTGGAAGGGTATTTTCTTTTCTTCGGCAGAATCTATAATAAGGTCTCTTAATTTTTGCTGTACCGCAGGAGCGTAAGCGATAACCGGACCTTTGCCCATTTCAATATGACCTTCCTTTTTCTTTTCAATCATTGGTGTTGTCGTATCGTGGGTCACGTCGGTCACAATAGCAACATTTGGTTTGATGGTTTGAGTGATCATTTCGGCACCCCTTAAACCTATTTCTTCCTGCACCGAATTGGTCAAATAAAGACCAAAAGGCAGCTTCTTTTTGTTCTCATGCAACAAACGCGCTACTTCTGCGATCATAAATCCGCCCATTCTGTTGTCCAATGCTCGGCAAACAAAGTTATCTTTATTCAGGATATGGAATTCATCAGGATAGGTGATAACACACCCAACATGAACTCCCATTTTTTCAACGTCATCCTTTGTTTTACAGCCAATATCAATGAATATGTTATCCAGTTTAGGAGGCTCTTCCTTAGCTCTGTTTCTTGTATGAATGGCCGGCCATCCAAAGACGCCTTTTACAATGCCATTCTTAGTGTGAATATTGACTATTTTGCTTGGTGCAATTTGATGATCACTTCCTCCATTTCTAATGACATAGAGCAATCCGTTGTCTGTTATATAGTTCACATACCATGAGATCTCATCGGCATGACCTTCAATGACAACTTTATACTTAGCCTTAGGATTAATGACTCCAACAGCCGTTCCATACGTGTCTGTAATAAAGTCATTGACATACGGCTTAATATAATTCATCCATAGTTTCTGTCCATCCCATTCATATCCTGTAGGTGCAGCATTATTTAAATATTTTTCTAGAAAGTCCATGGACTTTTTGTTTAGTATCTTCTTTTTTGCCATTGATAAAAGTTTTGCACTAATTTAATAATATTAATAAGAAATTAAGGTTATTAAACCATGTAAATTCATAATTTTACCGAGCCAAAAAAGTATTGCCTTAATAGGTAATATTTTCTTAATGAATTAAGGTTTGGAATGGTTTTAGCCTTATATATTTTTGATGAAAAACTTAATCTACATAGTATTTTTTCTTCCGATACTAATTTCTGCGCAAATAGTTGAAAAGGAAAGGGACACCATTCAGCATGAATATTTTATTGTTGAAGGTGATACCATTCATGAAGATGCTATAAATCTGGATGAGGTCATGCTGTTCCATAAACTGGAGTTTAGGGACAACAAAGAACGATTGCGCTATTTCATCCTCAAAAGAAAAACGATTAAAGTTTATCCTTATGCGAAATTAGCTGCTGACAGATTGGTTGATTTGAATGAACGAATGGAGTCAATAAAGAAGAAAAGGCAGAGAAGAAAATATGCTAAAGTTATTGAAAAGTATATTGAAGAAGAATTTTCTGCAGAACTCAAGAAATTAACACGTACTGAAGGACAGATCCTAGTAAAGCTGATACACAGACAAACGGGTAAAACAACTTTTAATGTGGTAAAAGAATTGCGAAGTGGATGGAAAGCATTTTGGTATCAAAACACGGCCAGATTATTTAAAATATCTCTAAAACGAGAATTTGACCCTGTTCATGATGAGGAAGATTTTTTAATCGAGGATATTCTTCAAAGAGAGTTCCAGGAAGGAAGACTGGAAAAGCAGAAACCCGCTATGGAGTTTGATTATTTTGATCTTGTAGAACAATGGAACCAAAAACAAAAACAGTAATATGCGTGTACAGACCAGGCGTGAAGAACAATTAAATGCAGCCACTCATGCTTTAGGGGCTTTGTTGGGAATTGCCGGAATTATACTGCTTTTGATTTTTAATACCAATAAGACAACATATAGTCTGTTTAGTGTCATAGTCTATGGCTTGTCTATAATCATTCTTTTTAGTGCATCT
>CBDUIO010000067.1:0-10257 GCA_965367355.1 uncultured Flavobacteriaceae bacterium | reverse complement strand
GAGAGTGTACGCTCAAACCGAATTCGCAAATAAATTTAAAATTATGTAACAAATTAGGGCCAATGACGTTCTAATAGAAAACTTATCCTGAGCTTAGTCGAAGGATCATCAATCAAAATATTCATTATGTTAAAGCAATTCTTTATAATCTGCTCAGGATCTGATACTACTATTTTAAAAGATTGTTCAATTGGAGAACAAAATAAATATGCAGGCATTGGTGCCACTGTTTTCTTCACTGCAGTCATGGCATTTATTGCCGCTAGTTATGCTTTGTATACAGTTTTTGATAATCTATTGACGTCTGTTTTCTTTGGATTTGTATGGGGTTTGCTAATCTTTAATTTGGACAGATTTATTGTATCAACCATAAAAAAACGCGACAATTTTATAGATGAATTGATCCAGGCATCACCCCGAATTCTGCTGGCAGTCATTATAGCTGTCGTTATTTCAAAGCCACTTGAGTTAAAGATATTTGAGAAAGAAATCAATCAGGTTTTGTTAACTGAAAAAAACCAGATGACACTTGAGAACAAAGATCAGATTGCTCAGCAATTCATTCCGAAAACTGAAGCTCTAAAGCAAAATATCACTGATTTACAAAACCAAATTGACACAAAAGAGGCAGAAGTGAATTCACTTTATGATACATATATTGCTGAAGCGGAAGGAAGAGAAGGTACTATGTTATTAGGAAAAGGACCTGTTTATAAAGAAAAGCGTGAAAAACATGACGCCCTGCTTGCCGAATTACAATTGCTTAAAACGGAAAATAAAGAAAAGATAACTTCGGCTGAATCTGAAATTGCCAAACTAAAGACTGAATACGAAAATCAAGTATCTACTTCACAACCTATTATAGATAGCTTTGATGGTTTAATGGCCCGTGTCAATGCCTTAACTAAATTACCATGGCTACCTTCGTTTTTTATATTCTTATTATTCCTGGCAATTGAGACCTCACCTATTTTTGCAAAATTATTATCACCAAAGGGTGAGTATGATTTTAAATTTGAAGACACTGAAAATGAAGTAAGAACCTGGACAACCCAAAAAGCCTATCAAAGAAAAGTCATGCTTAATGCCGATAATAATATAAATGACAGAGTTTATGGTGATATTTCTGATGAAGAAGAATTATACAACTACAAAAAGAAAATTGCCCGTGAATTAATGCAATTACAGGCTGATGCGTTTTATAAAAAACAGCAAAAAATGCTGTAGTAATTTTTCTTTCACAACTAAATTGTCAAATTCATTAATGTTGAAAATAGTTCGCTTTTAGTAAGAGGAACTATTATTCAATTTTAATACTCCAAATTTTATATTCCCATCCAATAATATTATATTTTTATATTACTTTTGTTGCATCTCAATCTAGCATGAATTTTTTATGTTAAAAAAAATCTTTAATAAATTTATTAGCAATCTTCGCTTTACCTTTGATCAAATTATAAATGGTAATTCATCTTATATTTTTAAGGTTTTAGGGCAAAGAATTAAATCTGAAAGATTATCATTTGTCCTTAAAAAGGATTTAGAATTGAAAATGGAGATGCCAAGGTCATTAATTAATATAGAATTAAGACCTTATACTAAAGAAGATTCAGAATATTTCAAAGAAGATACCGGAAATTTATTTATGTTTAAAAAATTATCAGGGTGCTATGTTGCAGTCGATGATAAAGGTATTCCATGCTTTAGAATTTGGATGTTAAAACCTTCATTAAATGAAGTAATTAAAGATTATTGGGGTGATTCTTATCCACAACTCAACAATAATGAAGTTCTCATTGCAAGAGCATTCACATTAAAAAAATACAGAGGTTTAGGAATAATGTCAAAAGCAATGGCGTTATTGGCCGAGAAAGCCAAAAAGGAAGGTTTTAAATTTGCAATAACTGTTACTCCAATTGAAAACAAGAATTCCTTGTACTCCTCTTTCTATGCCGGGTTTAAACCTTATTCTGTGCTTAGGGAAAAATATTTCATGTTTAAAAAGATGGATCGTTTTGAAGAAATTCCTAATGATTTAATGGAGTTTTATAATAAGATTGCTCGTAGATTACCTAAATCAAAAAAAAATTAATTCTTTATTTTCTTTCCGGTTGAACTAATTTTTAGGGTAGTCTCAAAATTTACCTTTTGAGGAATTTTATAACTCGACAAATTTTCAGAACATTTTTTAAGAATTTTTTCCTTAACCATTGCTTCATCCATTTTCGTGCTCAAAACAATAGTGGCTTGAATTGCTTCACCCAACAACTCGTCATCAATGCCCTCAATCGTGCAATCTACAACTTCCGGGATTGATAATATTACTTCTTCAATTTCCTTAGGACTAACTCGCTTGCCTCCTACTTTAATTATTTCTTTTTTTCGCGCCACTAAGTAATAGAATCCTTCTTCATCTACTTTTGCCATATCACCCGTATGTAACCAACCATTTTTTAAAGCATTATTTGTTCCTTTTTCATCTTTATAATAGCCTAACATGATATTCTCTCCTTTTGCCAACAATTCACCTTCTTCACCTATACTAATTTCTTCTCCTTTATCATTAACAATCTTAAACTCAACTCCCGGTATTGCTTTTCCAATTGAAGTATCTTTGGTTTTAACAAATTCTGGTGGTAAATAAGACAATCGGGCCGTAGCTTCCGTTTGCCCGTACATGACCCAAAATTCAGTCTTTGGAAAAGACCTTACAAAATCTCTAATAAAAACTGCATGCAGTTTACCACCTGCCTGTGTTACATATTTAAGATCTGTAAACTCGATAGTTTTAAATGATTGCGATTTTTTAAGCAGTATTTGGAAATGGCTTGGTACTCCTGCAAATCCTGTGCATTTATATTTTTTAAGATCATTAATTACAGATCCTAAAAAAATAAAATTATTATTTAACACGATGGAACCTCCAACTTTTAAATGGGTATGAAGTAATGAAAGGCCATAACAATAATAAAATGGAAGAACAACAAGCATAATATCATTTTGACCTAATTTTAAATATTCGACTATTGAATCTGTATTAGCAATAATGTTTTTATGAGAAATCATAACGCCTTTAGGTTCACCTGTTGAGCCCGAAGTGAATATTATTTCTGCCACCTTATTTTCATCAAAACTTGAACTGGAATTACTTATACTCTGATTTTCTAATATTTGCGAGAATTCATCTTCGTCAATAAGTTCTATATTTTGATCAAAAGTCACCTTGGATTTTAAACTTTTGGTTGTAAAAATTATTTTACTTTCAGTAGTATTTAATATATAATCCAAATTACTTTGCTCAATGGCAAAATTGGTAGGAATACAGGTATTTCCAGATTTTAATATCCCTAAATAAGCGGTCATAAAAAAAACTGAATTTGGGCTTATCAGTAATACATTTTGTCCATCACCAATATTTTCCTTTAAATAAGAAGCTATTTTTAAGCTATCGCTGTATAGTTTTTTAAATGAAATTGTTTCTTTGGAACCCAACAGGAAGTCTTTTTTAAGACCTTTAGTGGAATCAAATAAATAATCAAAAACATTCATTTTTTAAGATTTAAAATATAGGTCGCATTCTTAAATATTCAGTCGTCTTTCTTTTTCTTTCAAAATTTTTATAGATGTTTTCAATTTCCTGCATTGATCTATTCATAATGGCTCCAACTTCGGCTGCGGGATAACCATTTTCCCAGCCATACCAAATTAAATCCATAGACTCGAAAGGCATTTGGTAGAAGAAATCTTCTTGTGTTTGTTCAGCTGTATAAGTATCAGTAGTCGGTGTTCTGTCAATAATTTCCTGCGGCACACCCAAATGTCCGGCTATTTGATAAACTTGAGTTTTATACAAATGTCCTATAGGCATGACGTCTGCACCTCCATCGCCATATTTTACAAAAAATCCTTGCTCTACTTCATGTTTATTTGGCGTACCAATTACAGCATAATGTAGTCTTTCTGCGTGATAATACAACATGCTCATTCGGCTACGTTGTTTAAAATTTGTAGATGCTACTATTTGCAGATATTCTTTAACTGGTAATAATTTGCTTATTACTTCACCATTGGGTTTAATAACTGTTACCGAAAAAGCCGGTGGCAAATTTGATGCAACATCTTGTTTAATTTCAATTTTTGCTTTATCAACTTCAGGATTAAAATTTGTAATCACTCTAGAGATTGCCTCATCTCTTCTTCTATAACAGCCAAAACCATCAAGCGCTTTTGTAATGTCTTCGACTAAAGTATCTTTTACGCCAAATTTAGCTGCTAATTTTTCTGCTAACATTCTACTGTCATCACTGGAATCCTGCTCTGGAAGCATAATAGCCGTTACATTTTTAGGTCCAAATGCCTTTGCTGATAATGCCATACATACAGAAGAATCAATACCTCCGCTAATCCCAATAACTCCACCTCTGCGTTGAAGCTTTTTTGAAACATCATATCTTAATTTTTCTATAATCTTATTACAAACGGATTCTATATTATCGATATGCAATATGTTTTTTGAAAAAGGTTTTCGTGTTGTTGATCCCATAATTGATTTTTTTATATTTGACTAGTTTAATACTGTTTTATTTAATACTACAAGTTCATTGTCCTGCAATTTTGGTACGGATTTATTTATAAATAAATCATGCAATATTTGAGTTGAAAGGATAGCAGTAATTGCCATATTATCTATTTCTGAAATTTGCTTATCCAGTTTCATTTTCTTTTTTAACTGATTGACAAATTTTGGATTGAAAATTCCAAAATCGACAACCTTCTCTTCTGATAACATTTCTTTTAAATATACTGGCATTTCTTCAGAAAAGAAAGTACTTCTAATTGGTGCTCTGTAAGCTTGTTTTGATCTATTCAAAATCTCTTCCGGTAATCGACCTTTCATCATCTTTTTAAGCAAATATTTTTCATTTAAGCCCTTTAATTTTAAGTCTGGATGTAACTGCATACTAAATTCTATTACTCTATGATCCAAAAAGGGATACCTTCCTTCAACAGAATTTGCCATTGCCATTCTATCACCTTGTGATGATAATAAGTACTTCGACATAAAGAAATTTAATTCAATCCATTGCGCTTTCGTTAAATAATCATACCCATCCAGCTTTTCATTTAACTGTTCTTCCACTACCGAAATTGCATCGTAATTGCGAACTCTTTCTTTATACGATTTTGACAAATAATTATTTATTCGTGATGTATTATTCCACCTTAATAAATGTGAATAAATTGGAGAATTTGTATCGTTAAGTTTATAACCAAAAAACATTTTTAACATATTTCCTGATGCATTGCTTATTTGAGGGATATATGGATACAATTTTTTTAATAGCAATGGTCGATATTTAGATTGTGGGTCTTTTGCCCAAAAATGTTTAATCTTAGTTTCCTTAAAGATATTATAGCCTCCAAAAAGTTCATCTGCTCCTTCTCCGGTTATGACTACTTTTATATTATGATCTCTTACACTTTTGGCTAATATGCTCATTGGTACTGGTGCTGTTCTAAGCAATGGAGCCTCTGAATGCCAAACGACATCTTTAAAATTCTCTGATATATCCCTAGGACTACAAGTAACACTGGAATGTTGTGTATTAAAATAATCTCTTGCTATAATTTGAAATGAAGATTCATCAAAATCCTTTTCGGTAAACCCAATTGAAAACGTTCGGAGGCTTTCCGGTGTGATTTTTTTTATAAAAGATGTTGTTATACTGGAATCGATTCCACCACTTAAATAGGCTGCCACTTGCACATCTGCTCTCAATCTTAATTTAACAGCATCAGAAAAAATTGTTTCAAAATCCTTGGCTGCTTCATCTATATTGGTATACTTATACGCGTTTGGTTTTGTGATTGGTAATTCCCAATAATTTATAATTGTTTTACCACTAGAATTAATTGTCATGTAAGCACCTGGTGGTACTTCGAAAACATCCTCAAATATGGTATTTGAAGATAATGACGTCCAAAATGTAAAATATTCTGATAATGCTTTGGCTGAAATTACAGGATTAAATTCTGGAAATTCCAGAATTGATTTTATTTCTGAAGCGAAAACAAAGGAATTATTAACCGTAGTATAAAACAGAGGTCTTATGCCAACTCTGTCTCTTGCCAAAAGTAACTCTTGTTTGTTTTTATCCCAAATAGCAATGGCAAATTGTCCGTTGAGCTTATTAAGAAACTCTGGTCCATATTCTTCATATAAATGAACAATAACCTCTGTATCACTATTGGTTCTGAAAGTATGGTTTTTTGCTAATAGATCATCTTTAAGTTCTATATAGTTAAAAATTTCACCATTAAAGACAATCCACAGTGACTCATCTTCATTTGACAAAGGCATTGTTCCTGTACTTAAATCGATTATACTCAACCTAACACTACCCATGCCAACAACATCAGATAAATAAATGCCACTTTCATCTGGTCCTCTATGCTTAATTCTAGTAAGCATTCTTCTTAAAGTAGTTATTTTTTTATTTGTGTTTTGGTTGAATTGATAAAATCCAGCAATGCCACACATAGATGAGGAAAATTAAGTATTTAGCTCTTATAGTTTGTTATTTATAAATGCAACTATTTTGTTAATGGATTCGAAGTTCTCAACAACAAGTTCATCGTCATTGGTTGTTACATTAAACTCTTCCTTCAAAAATTCAATTAAAAAAAGTAATCCCATTGAATCCAAGACCCCTTCCTCAAAAATTAGGGTTTCATCCGTAATATTTTGAACATCTTCAAAAGTTGATTCTATAATATATTCACGTATTTTGCTTTTTACTTCTATTATTGTTTCCAATTGATATTAAATTTTAATTTAAGTAAAGATATTTTCTCTAAAAAGTTTTTATAATGATAAAAATCATATTTCTTCAAAATAATAGTAACATTTGTCACATAAAGAGATTGACATAATTAATATTCATAAAATTGATTAAGTCTAGCAACACTACAATCAATTAATTTCATTTTATTTATAACTTCAAAACTCCCTTTTTATGATGTCTTCAGGTAAATTTATTCTATCTTTATCATGATTTTTAATCATTTAAAAAATCTACAATTTCATAAAAACATCAATAAGTAATATTTTCAATATGAAATTTCTTCGCCCATTTTATGTTCCATTTCTTGTATTATTCTTATTTAGTTGTAAAACCACACAAACTGTTGTTACTCCAACAGCAGAAGTATCGAATTTTGAAAAATTAGCATCTATAAAAAATGTTGTTAGTATTGAAAAAAGAGAACCAATCAATCACTTTGATGAAAACTATGAAATATGGTTCGAACAGCCTATTGACCACAGTGATCTATCAAAAGGCACTTTCAGGCAAAGAGTCTTTTTAGGATATGAAAATGATACTCTACCCGTGATAGTAGAATTGAGAGGTTATGGCATTGGATCTGAATCTGCGGGTGAACTTACCACACATTATAAGGCCAATCAATTGACCATTGAACATCGTTATTTTAATAATTCTCGTCCTGCGGAGATCGATTGGAATACCTTAACGATAGAAAACGCAGCAAAAGATCAAGCAATTATTATAGATGCCATTAGAAAAAAACTTTATCCAGATGTTAAATTTATTTCTACTGGTATTTCAAAAGGATGTCAAACCACTATGGCACATCGCAGGTACTTCCCAAACAACGTAGATGCGTCTGTTTGTTATGTTGGACCACTAAATTATCAGCGTGAAGACCCAAGGGTTTATAAATTTTTGAACACTGTAAGTACTGAAGAGGATAGAAAAATGGTAAAGGATTTTCAAGAACTATGCTTTCAAAACAGAGACGCTCTTTTAAATATGATGAAAAAGGTTGGAGAGGAAAAAGGAATGTCATGGGAGTTTGGAGTTGACAAAGCAATTGATTACACGATACTTGAATACTCTTTTGCTTTTTGGCAATGGGGAATTCCCGTAAATGTTATTCCTAATGGAAATGTATCAGTAGAAGAAATTTACAACCATCTAATTAATGTAGTTGGATATGATTTTTTTGAAGAAAAAGCGGTTGATGATCTGCAACCTTATTTTTGGGCAGCCTTAACGGAACAAGGTATATATGGTTATGAAACGGCTCCTTTTAAGAAATATTTAAACACTGAAGAAATCTACAAATTTGACTGGGCATTTCCTGATGGCATCACAAAAGAGTATGATTACAAACCTATGCAGGATATCAAAACATTCTTAGATACATCTGCAGAAAAAATGCTCTTTATATATGGTGAATATGATGCCTGGAGTGCTACAGCCGTTGAATTAACTGATGATGCTTCAAAACGAGAAGTATATAAATATGTTAGACCTAAAGGCAATCACAGAGACAGAATTAAAAGTTTTAATGAGGAAACTCAAAAACAGATTTATGGCATCATAGACGGCTGGATTGAAAACTATTAAAGATTAATCTTAAATTTCTTCCTTTTTCAATCTGTTGAATAATAATTAAGTTTACTTTTTAACTTTTAGAAATAGATATTTTTAAGCCTTTATATTGAGCAGGTTTAGCCTTACTGCTCCAATTCCCTTAGGTATTTCTCTTTATACTGAGCTTTTTTAATTGTTTGTCTTCTTTCTTCAGATTTCTTAGTGAATTCATTATATCCCCTTATCTGCTGTATTAATTTTACACTTCTGTGCTTTCGCCTGTAACGCTTAATAGCTCTATCAATATTTTCACCTTCTTTAACTTGTATTATTAACATATATTTTTCCCTTTCTGCCTATCCTAAATAGGTTTTTAAAATTTTGTTTTTAGACTTGTGTCTTAATCGCCTTATGGCTTTTTCCTTGATTTGTCTGGCTCGTTCCCTTGTTAAATTAAATGTTTGACCTATCTCTACCAAACTCATTGGATTTTGGCTATTCAAACCAAAATATAATTTAATGACATCGGCCTCTCTTGGAGAAAGTTTTTCTAATGCTCTATCTATTTCCATTTTTAAGGAGTCTTGCATTAATTCTTTATCCGGATTTGGAGATTCACTTGATTTAACCACATCGTAAAAACTGGATGTTTCACCTTCTTTTAACGGTGCATCCATAGACAGGTGTCTCCCTGAATTCTTCATTGATGTTTTAACTTCTGATACGGTCATATCCAATTCGATTGCAATTTCATCTGCGCTTGGCGGCCGTTGTTTAGACTGTTCTAAAAACGAATATGTCTTATTTATTTTATTGATGGTTCCTATTTTATTTAGCGGTAACCTCACAATTCTCGATTGTTCTGCCAATGCTTGCAATATTGCCTGCCGAATCCACCACACAGCATAGGAGATAAACTTAAAACCTCTTGTCTCATCAAATCTTTTGGCTGCTTTTACCAGACCAAAATTTCCTTCATTAATTAAATCTGATAGTTTTAATCCTTGATTTTGATATTGCTTGGCAACAGATACTACAAATCGTAAGTTGGCATTCACCAATTTTTCAAGTGCTATTTGGTCTCCCTCTTTTATTCGTTGTGCTAATTCTACTTCCTCGTCTGCAGTGATTAACGACAGTTTACTTATGTCTTGAAGATATTTTTCTATTGATTTGGAATCTCGGTTAGTAACTTGTTTCGTAATCTTAAGTTGCCGCATAAATATTTTGTTGTTTTAATGGTTAGCTTACAACTTAGTAAAATTTTAACCAAAAGCAAGGTAATGTTCATTTTTATTCATTTTTAATTAAAAAAAGTATCAAAATGATTAAAAAATGGTTAAAATTGGTCCATTTTGATCAAAATAAAAACAAATTTGATCAAAAGGTTCGATCTGGATTAAACGGATTTAAATTTAATGATGTTTTTTTCTCTGATATAATTTCTGAAACCAATTTTCCTGTTGCCGGTCCCAGACTCCAACCCATCATGGCATGACCTGTTGCAATGGTTAAATTGTTGCACTTAGTAGTTCTTCCTATATATGGGATTCCATCTGGTGTACAAGGTCTTAGACCACAAGTTGCAGTATCCATTTCCGCTTGCTCTATCATCAATCCGTTATAGTAAGATTCTCCTGCTTTTGCTATGGCTTGAACTCGGTTTTTGCTAATATTATGATTGATCCCACCAATTTCCATGGTTCCTGCAAATCGCGTGAAACCGTTCATAGGTGTCACAGCAACTTTAGCTTCAACCAAAATGGAAGGTATTTGTATTCCTGTGGGTCGCTCTACATTAATTCGATAACCTTTACCTGCTTCAATTGGAATTTTTATTCCTAACTTTTTAGTTAAT
>CBDUIO010000066.1:0-10481 GCA_965367355.1 uncultured Flavobacteriaceae bacterium | reverse complement strand
GCAGAGAAAATATGTACAAAATCAGGATCTAAACTATAAGGCCCTTCATTAATTACTTTGGAAGCATATATCAAAGCTTTATCTAAAGATTGTGTTAAAGCCTCTAAAGCTTCATCATTAGTTGTGCCGGGATCAATATAAACACTGGCATTTAAATAAAGTTTTGCTAGAAGCATTTGTGCAGCACCTTTAGTGGCTCTTCCATAAGTATTGGTAGTTAATAAAAGCGGTTCAATTTCTTCCAGTTCATTTTTTAAATACACAAATAATTCCTCACGAGTAGCTTCCTCTAGTGGTTCTGTTTGCCCAAAATTATTTTCAGTTGCTAACACACCTTTTCCAAATACATCTATTAAATAGTAATAGGCAAGACCTCGAATAAATCTTACTTCAGAAATAATAACGTCCTTATTTTCTACCTCAACGTTAGGTAGAATTGAAAGCAGGTTATTACACTGTGGTATAGTAAAGAAAATCCTGTTGTACATATACCTGACAAATTTATTATCAGCGGTCCAATTTGTTGCGGTTGTCAATTGGTCTAGACCATTATCTCCCCAACGATTTTTCATGGCATCGGCAGTAAAATCCTGAAGATTTACAATACCACGAAGAAACGGAGATTCTCCTGCATCATCGCTAATATCAGAACTTCCAGGACCATCAGCCCCAGACAACGCAAAAGAAGCGTACAATCTGGAAAGAATACCTTCTACGGCATTAGGATCTTGAGCTAAAAGCTCATCTAATGATAATTCTACTAAAGGTTTAGTGTTTAGATCATCAGTACAACTGACTGATAATATCAAAACTAAACTGAATAGTAATTTTAAAAAGTTATTTTTCATAATCTAATTTTTTTAAAAATCTATATTTACACCTACGTTATAAACTGTTGGCCTAGGATAAAAGTTATTATCTATCCCTCCGAAATTTTCAGGGTCCTGACCACTGTAGTTTGTCACGATAAATGGGTTATTAACAGCAAAGTATACTTTAAAAGACATGTCTTTGAACAACTCATTTAATGTGTGACCAATTACAATATTTTCACATCTAAGGAATGATGAATTCTCTAAGAAATAATCAGAATATTGAATAGGATCAACAATATCGGCTATTTCTATATCGGCCGCTCCATTATAAAAATCCAATGTATTGTTTAAAGAAAGTCCGTCCTGAGCGACGACATTATCTATTACGCCGTTGGTCAGTTTTCTACCGTTATATATTTCTCCATCTATTTGGCCTCTAAAACTTGCGCTTAAATCCCAATTTTTAACGTTCAGGTTTAAACCAAAACCAAAGGTCCAGTTTGGTTGAATAGCTCTGTAGTATCGATCATCATCCGTTATATTTCCATCTCCATTCAAGTCTACAAATGATCCATTAACAGGTTTTCCATCTACATCATATACCTGCTTAAGCACCCAGGCAGAACCAATTTGTTCACCCAGGGCGTGTCTAAGCAAGAAGTTACCGGTTCCAATTGGAAGGGTTCCACCTGCAGGAATTTGCTGAGCACCATCTAAGTCCGTTACTTCAGTTATATTATATGATAAGTTACCGTTTAGAGAAAGATTAACAGCTTCGTTTTGAACAGGATTCACGTTTAAGTTCAATTCAAATCCTTCACTATCTGTTGACCCTACATTCTGAATTAATCTATCACTCAATGCTTGACCCGGAGGCACATTGGTTAAGACCAATAAGTCTGTAGTTTCTCTTTTAAATATATCAAAAGATCCGGTTATATAACTATTGTTTAAGAAATCAAAATCAACACCCAAATTATATGTTGTTGTTTTTTCCCAGGTTAAATCAGGATTGAATTCCTTGGCATTATATAAGGTAACACCTTCAATAAACTGGCTATTAGGCGATCCTATTTCGAAAACAGGTATTGAAGGATAGAAACCAACCTGACCGGAAATATCCTGCTGTCCGGTTTCTCCCCAACCTGCTCTTATTTTAAAGTCGTTTATAAAATTAACATCTTTCAGGAAGGCTTCTTCTTTAACTTTCCAAGCCAAAGCAGCAGCCGGGAAATATCCCCAGCGATTCTCCTCTGTAAAGAAGGATGAACCATCCGCTCTAAAAGATAAGGTTAATAGATATCTATCTCCAAGATTAATATTTGATCTTCCAAAAAATGATTGAAGATTCAAGGTATTGTAATATCTGTTATTCGGATTTTCAGGATCTATATTTGGAATACGCTCTCCTGTAACCTCATCATTTCTGAACTCATCCTTATTGCCATCATTTTTAAAGTTTTGGTATGAATATCCGGCCTGTACATCAAAAGAGTTTAAAAAACCATCAAGTTCTTTCTTGTAAGCCAAGAAAGATTCCCAGGTAACGTTAGTGATATGTTGTCTTTCTCTATAACTCACACCAGGATTAAAAATATAAGTTCCAACAGGTTGTGAAGGATCTGGCACTAAGGTATATGTGGCAATAGCATTTTCATCATATCGCTCTTCTATTTCTGCTCTTGAACCTTCTAAACCTACATTGGTTACGGCTCTTAATTCCGGTAAACCATGAAATTCATAATCTAATTCTACGTTTGCAAGTAACCTGTTCACTTTTTCAAAGCGATCTCTTTGCTGTAGCAAGGCTAACGGATTCCATGCACCCCTAATTGAGTTTGGGTTCAATGCATCATCGCTCGGCAATGTTAATTGATAATATCCACCAAAAAGTGAATTACTGTCATAAATAGGTTTTGTAGGATCCATTCGTACAGCACCACCTAAGGAGCCACCTTCATCAATTGAATTCTTGTCCACCATGGTTCCTTTAGCATTTACATCTACTTTTAAATGATCATCCAACAATTTAGGTGTTAATCTTAAAGAGGCTGTAATCCTTTCATAATCATTTTTCTTAACAACACCTTCTGTATTATTATATCCTACAGAGGCCCTAAACGGGATTTTGCCTAATAGATTAGCTCTTGCACTAAAGTTGTAATCATTGGTGACAGCCGTTCTAAAAATGGCATCTTGCCAATCTGTATTATAAATTGCTCTGTTGCCAAGAGGTGTACTAATTATTTGAGAGACTTCTTCGCTCGTATCTACAGATCCAACAGGCACTCCTAATAAACCAAGGTCCTCTGGGAAGTATTCCTGAGCAAATTGCACAAAGGTATTCCCATCCATGACATTGACTTGATTTTTTGATCGAATATCACTAATGGATGTTCTTGCTGAAAAATTATATTTAACATCACCTGAAGTACCTTTCTTAGTTGTAACGATCAAAACACCGTTGGATGCTCGAGAACCATAAATAGCAGTTGCAGACGCATCTTTTAAGATACTGAAGCTTTCAATATCATTTGGGTTGATCAAACTTAATGGATTGCCAACACCAGCAATGCCTCCGTTATCGACAGGAATGCCATCAATTACAATAAGTGGACTACTATTTGCAGATAGTGAAGCTCCACCTCTGATCCTAATGTTTGGTGCAGCATCCGGTTGTCCACCGGCACTGGTTATTCTTACCCCAGCCGCTTTACCTTGTAATAATTGATCCGGAGAAATAACTGCCTGGTTAAAATCTTCAGCGGTAACCACATCTACAGATCCGGTTGCATCCTTTTTTGTAGTTGTACCATATCCAATGACCACAACTTCTTCAAGTTGTGCGGCATCTTCTACCATTTGAATATCGATTGATGATTGCCCATTATAGGTTATGTCTTGAGTCAAATAGCCAACATAGGAGAATTCTAAAACATCTCCATTGTTCACATTAATTAAATAATTACCATCAAAATCTGTTGCTGTTCCCGTAGTCGTACCCTTAATAATGATATTAACTCCAGGCAATGGCAAAGAAGATGATTGTTCCGTTACTGTACCAGTTACCGTTTTTTGTGCAAGCAAGAGTGATGGCACAAAAAACAAAATAAACAGTAAGCCATTCAAAGTTGTTTTCATACAATAATTTTAAAATTATTTTTTGTTAGATATTTGTTATATTTTCACTTCTCGATGTTAAAATTATGTAAATACACACCAAAGCTATTATGACATTTGTCACTATAACGTTTTCGTGTTGATAACTTTATGTTAAATTTTCAGTAAATTGCCTGTTTTAATAAGATTATGTCAAAATTTAATAGGAATTACTTTTAAATCAAGGAATGAAGCCTAAAATTACATTAAAGCAGATTGCAAGAGAATTAGATGTTTCAATATCTACTGTATCAAAGGCATTAAAGGACAGTCCTGAAATTAGTGAAGATACAAGAGATAAGGTAAAAGCATTTGCCAAATTTTATAACTACAGACCCAATAATATTGCTCTAAGTTTAAAGAATAGAAAGACTAAAACAATAGGTATTATCATTCCTGATATAGTTCATCATTTTTTTACGAAAGTAATTAATGGTATTGAGGAAGTTGCTAATAAAAGAGGATATAACGTACTTGTTGGACTTTCTAACGAATCATTTGATAAGGAGGTCCTAAATATGGAAATGCTTGCAAATGGGAGTATTGACGGATTTATATTATCCATTTCCAAAGAAACCTTAATGCAGCAGGATTATCACCATTTCAAGGAAATATTAGAAGAGGGAATTCCTATTGTTATGTTTGACAGAATTGTTGATGAAATAAACTGTGACAAAGTTGTGGTTGATGATTTTGAAGGCGCTAAAAAGGCAGTAAAAAAACTTATATCAGAAGGCTGTAGAAATATAGCAATAATAACCACTAAGGATTATATAAATGTAGGAAGATTGAGAACCAGAGGTTACTTAGAAGCTTTGAATGAAAATAATATTGAACCTAAAGCTAGCCTGGTTTTAAAAGTTGACGACAAATTGATAACCGAGGAATATTTAGATGGCATAGAGAGGGAAATAAAATTATTATTCGAAAACAATAAAGACATTGATGGTGTTTTTGCTGTCAATGAATTGTATGCCATCACGGCAATGAAGGTTGCCAGAAAATTTAATAAGAGAATTCCCGAAGATATTCAGGTTATTGGTTTTACTGATGGCGTCCTGTCCAAACATTCCTTTCCCGCTTTAACTACTGTAAGCCAACATGGAAGAGAAGTGGGTAGAAAAGCAGCAGAACTTTTAATAGATAAATTAGATAATGATATTTTAGAAGACAAATATCAGACCCTGGTCATAGAAACAGAACTGATTGAAAGAGAATCTACAAGATAAAAAAGTATCAAGTATATTTAAATAACTTTTATATCTTTGTCATTGAATCAAAACTTTATATTTTCATTTCTCAAAAAAGTTTTGATAAGTTTTATCGCTTGTCAAAATAGTATTAACTAACTATATACTATAATGAAAAAGCGTACACTGGGTTTCTGGGAAATATGGAACATGAGTTTTGGTTTCTTGGGAATTCAAATGGGTTTTGCCCTTCAAAATGCCAATGTCAGTCGAATTTTTCAAACCTTAGGTGCGGAGATTGATGATATTCCTATTCTTTGGGTTGCTGCACCTTTAACCGGATTAATTGTACAGCCGATAATAGGCTATTTTAGTGACAGGACCTGGCATCCCAAATTAGGAAGGCGTCGGCCTTATTTCCTGGTTGGAGCCATTTTAGCGTCCCTGGCTTTATTTGTAATGCCAAATTCGCCTTTCTTGTGGTTTGCTGCCGGAATGTTATGGATTATGGATGCCTCTATCAATGTTTCTATGGAGCCGTTTAGGGCATTTGTTGGTGATAATCTTCCAGAGCATCAACGAACAAAAGGGTTTGCCATGCAAAGCTTCTTTATAGGAATTGGTGCCTATGTCGCTTCTAAATTACCTTTAATTTTAACATATTTTGGAGTGGCCAATACAGCTCCGGAAGGAATCATTCCTAATTCGGTTAAATACTCCTTTTACATTGGTGGTGCTGCTTTTTTTATTGCGGTTTTATGGACTGTTATCAAATCAAAAGAATACACGCCGGAAGAATTAAAGGCATTTGAAGATTCAAAAAAGAAAGAAATTCCTAAAAAAGTCAAAACAAAAGAGTGGTTCCTGAATAATGGAAAATCTCATCTTAAAACAGGAATAATTGTTTTATTAATTGGAATCGTATCCTCTTATTTGGTATACTATTTTAATCTCAAAAAGGATCTATATGTCCTTACAGCGGGATTGATCGGTTTAGGCGGAATTGCAATGGTTATTTCGGGAATTTTTCAGAAGAATAATAATGTAGAAAATGGTTTTGTCACAATCATGAACGACTTTCAGGAGATGCCAAAATTGATGAAACAATTAGCCTGGGTTCAGTTTTTTTCCTGGTTTGCATTATTTTCTATGTGGATTTATACAACGGGAGCAGTAACCGAACATATTTATGGTACAACAGATACAACTTCTGTGGCATATAATACCGGAGCTAATCGTGTAGGCGAAATGTTTGCCAATTACAATATTATTGCTGCAGCAGTAGCATTTTTGTTACCATTATTAGCTAAAAAAACAAGTAGAAAATTTACCCATTTCATGGCACTTGTTGTTGGTGGATTAGGTCTAATGTCTATTTATTTTATTTCTAACCCAACAGTGTTCACTTTAGAATGGTTACCAATGATTGGAGTTGGTATTGCCTGGGCAAGTATTTTGTCTATCCCGTATGCCATGTTATCAGGTTCCCTACCTGCATCAAAAATGGGATATTTTATGGGAGTTTTTAATTTCTTTATTGTGATTCCTCAATTGGTAGCGGCTTCCATATTAGGCTTTTTGGTTTCAAGATTTTTTGATAGCCAACCCGTCTATGCACTTTTAATAGGGGGCGTTTCCATGATTATTGCCGGATTAATTACCTTAACTGTTGATGATAAATTGTCTGTTACAAATGAAGCATAAAAAAGGATTTATTTTTGATTTAGATGGTGTCATCGTGGATACCGCAAAGTATCATTTTTTAGCATGGAAAGATTTAGCCAATAGTATTGGGGTAAATTTTACACATGAACAAAATGAACAATTAAAAGGAGTCAGTCGTGTAAAATCACTAGAAAAGATATTGGCTTGGGGGAATGTAAAAATTTCTGATGAGAAGTTTCAGGAGCTAATGGATGAAAAAAATGAAGATTATCTCCATTATATCAATAAAATGGATAAATCTGAAATTCTTCCTGATGTTCCCAGAGTCCTTGATTTTTTGATCCATAACAATCAACCTATCGCACTGGGTTCTGCTAGTAAAAATGCAAGAACAATACTAGAACAGGTTGACTTGTTAGATAAATTTGATGCCATAGTGGATGGTACGAATGTTTCAAGAGCAAAACCACATCCAGAAGTATTTCTAGTTGCTGCAGATCTTATTGGTATGAAACCGAAGCATTGTATTGTTTTTGAAGATTCCCTGGCCGGAATTGAAGCAGCAAATACAGCCAATATGATCTCAATTGGCATTGGTCATAAGGATATTTTAAAAGAAGCCGATTATAACTTCACTGATTTTACTGAAATGGATGCCAATTTTTTAAAAAAATTAATTAACAAGTAATGAATCAAGATTATATAGTACCGGACAAATGGTCCATAATTGAGGAAGGATTTGATCCTGAAAATGTTGAAGCCTCAGAGAGCCTGTTTAGTTTAGGGAATGGAGCCATGGGTCAAAGAGCCAATTTTGAAGAGCATTATTCCGGTGACACCTTTCAGGGGAGTTATATTGCAGGGGTTTATTATCCGGACAAAACAAGAGTAGGTTGGTGGAAAAATGGATATCCGGAGTACTTTGCTAAAGTGTTGAATGCGCCAAGCTGGATTGGTATTGATGTCAATATAAACAAAGAACAACTCGACCTGTTTGCATCTAAAAAAGTGGAAAACTTCAGAAGAGAACTTAACATGAAAGAAGGTTGGTTGACTCGAAGTTTCAAAGTTACGCTTCATAATAATAATGAAATACAAGTGGAAGCAAGACGCTTTTTAAGCTTGGATTTAGATGAGGTTGGAGCTATTGAATATTCTATAACACCTTTAAATGCTGATGCAGACCTTGTTATTACGCCTTATATTGACGCCGGAATTACAAATGAAGATTCCAATTGGGATGACAAGTTCTGGAATATATCGAATTTAGCTGTAGTAGGCGACCAGGCATTTATAGAAGCACAAACTATGAAAACCAATTTTCATACCTGCACGTTCATGCAGTCAGAGTGCTTTGTAAACAATCAAAATGCCGGACTTCAACCACAAGTTATAAAGACTGATAACAAAATTAGTTTTATTTATAAAATATCAATCAAACAGCAGGAAACCTTTACGATTCATAAATTTGGAGGCTATACAGCTGGCAGAAATCATGATAGAACCAAATTAATTAAGGCAGCACAACATGTGTTAAGTGAAGCCATTGATTTAGGATTTGATGAGTTACTCAATAAACAAAAACAGGCTTGGGCCAAAATCTGGCAAATGGCAGATATAACTATTGAAGGTGATGTAAAAGCCCAGCAAGCCATCCGATTTAATATCTTTCAGTTAAACCAAACCTATCTTGGCACAGATGCCAGTTTGAATATTGGGCCAAAGGGTTTTACAGGAGAGAAATACGGTGGAAGCACTTATTGGGATACAGAGGCTTATTGCATTCCGTTTTACATGGCAACCAAAGATCAACATGTTGCCAGAGCTTTGCTGGAATATCGTTACAACCATTTGGAAAAGGCCATTGAAAATGCTCAAAAGTTAGGCTTCACAAACGGAGCTGCTTTATATCCTATGGTAACCATGAATGGCGAAGAATGCCACAACGAATGGGAAATTACCTTTGAGGAAATCCACAGGAACGGAGCCATCGCATTCGCCATTTATAATTATCACAGATTTACAGGAGATTACAGCTACATTCCGTCAAAAGGTTTGGAAGTACTTATCGGTATTGCTCGTTTTTGGCATCAAAGGGCCAATTTTTCAAAAGATAAAAACAAATATGTCATTCTGGGAGTAACCGGTCCTAACGAATACGAAAACAACATAAATAATAATTGGTATACAAATTATATTGCTAAATGGTGTATAGATTATACTTCAGGAAATATTGAGAAAATTAAGGATGAATACAATTCTGATTATACCAGAATTATGAATAAGGTAAAACTTTCTGAAGCCGAAATTTCCAATTGGAAAACCGTGGCAGATAATATGTATTTCCCATATTCAGAAGAATATAATGTGTTCTTGCAACAGGATGGATTTTTAGACAAAGAATTAATTACTGTTTCAGATTTAGACAAATCGCAGCGGCCTATCAATCAAAAATGGTCCTGGGACAGAATTCTGCGTTCACCATACATTAAACAGGCAGATACACTTCAAGGATTCTATTTCTTTGAAGACCATTTCTCAACAGAAGAATTAGAACGTCATTTCGATTTCTATGAACCATTCACAGTTCATGAAAGTTCTTTATCACCTTGTGTACATAGTGTTCAGGCAGCAAAATTGGGCAGAATGGAACAAGCATACAAGTTCTATTTACGTACGTCTCGACTGGATTTAGATGATTACAATCACGAGGTTCACGAAGGCTTGCACATAACATCCATGGCTGGAACCTGGATGAGTATTGTAGAAGGTTTTGGAGGCATGAGAATTAAAAATGATATGTTATCATTTAATCCCCAAATTCCTAAGGAATGGAAATCCTATTCATTTAAAGTGAATTTCAGACATCAAATTTTAAAGATCAATGTCAGTAAAAATGAGTCATTCTTTGAGTTAGATGGAGATAAAGAATTAAAAATACTGGTTAATGATAAACCGGTAATTATAAAACCTAATAAACTGGTCACAGTAGGATTATGAAACCAACAATTAAATTTTTATTATGCTGTTTACTTATTAACTTAAGTGCCTGCAATAAAAGTGAAAGTAAATTGAATCAAAATGACACCATGGTAGTAAAAAATTCTTATTTAGAAAGGGTTGAGCCACCAAACTGGTGGATTGGGTTCAAGGACAATAGCGTTCAATTATTAGTCAAGGAGGACAATATTGGTATGACAACTCCAACATTATCCTTTCCCGGTGTTACCATTGAAAAAGTGAATAAGGCAAGAAGTTCTAATTACCTTTTCCTAGATCTGAAAATATCAGAAGATACTAAGGCAGGGAAGTTTGATATTGTTTTTAAAAATGAAAATGGGGAAGAAAAAACTCATACCTATGAATTAAAGGACAGAATTAAACCATCTGATGACTACTTAGGATTCGATAGTTCTGATGTGATTTACCTGATTACTCCAGATAGGTTTGCGAATGGAGATGAGTCCAATGATATTGTCGATGGCCTTAAGGAAACCAAAATAGATCGAAAAAATGATTATGCCAGACATGGCGGGGATATTCAAGGTATAACAGATCATTTAGATTATATTCACGAAATGGGTTTTACTTCCATTTGGCCAACTCCGCTATTGATCAACGATATGCCAAGATCGTCCTATCACGGTTATGC
>CBDUIO010000065.1:0-10563 GCA_965367355.1 uncultured Flavobacteriaceae bacterium | reverse complement strand
TTAGTTAGGTTGATAGGCTTACTAAGGTAATAAATTAATTAAAATATCTAAGTTTTTGAAAGCAAAGTAAAAACTTATCTTTGTACAATAAAATAAGATAATGCAGGATTCTCAGTTTTTACCAACTCATTATAATCTATCTCATCAAAAGGGGAAATTCACTTGGGAATCACCCAGCAATATTGCGCTTATAAAATATTGGGGTAAAAAAGAAAATCAAATCCCTGAAAATCCTTCAATTAGTTTTACTCTGGATGTTTGTAAGACTATAACATCACTTTCCTTTTTGACCAAGACAAAAAAAGATGATGAATTTTCATTAGACGTTTTTTTTGACGGAAAACAAAAGGATGAATTTAAGCCAAAAATTAAAACATTTTTTACTCGTATAGAACGTTATTTGCCGTTTTTAAAAGATTATTATTTTAAAATTGAAACATCTAATACGTTTCCACACAGCTCAGGGATTGCTTCATCTGCGAGTGGAATGAGTGCGTTGGCATTATGCTTAATGAGCATCGAAAAACTCCAATACCCGGAAATGTCTGATGATGATTTTTTTAAGAAAGCATCGTTTCTTGCCAGATTAGGTTCCGGCAGTGCATGCCGAAGCATTGAAGGTGATCTAATAGTATGGGGAGAACATGATGACATAGCAGGAAGTTCAAACTTGTATGGCATAAAATACCCTTTACAAGTACATAAAAACTTTAAAAACTATCAAGACACCATTTTATTAGTTGATAAAGGTGAAAAACAGGTAAGCAGTTCTTTAGGACATAATCTGATGCATGGACATCCTTTTGCTTTTCAACGATTTGAGCAGGCAAATGAAAATCTTTCAAATTTAATTCCTGTATTGAAAAATGGAGATCTAAAATCCTTCATTGAAATTATTGAAAGCGAGGCTCTAACGCTTCATGCCATGATGATGACGAGCTTACCATATTTTATTTTGATGAAACCAAACACATTGGAAATTATAAACAGAATATGGAAGTTCAGGGAAGAATCGGGTCTTCACATAGGATTTACATTGGACGCTGGCGCTAATGTTCATGTATTATATCCGGAAAATGAAGCAAATAAAATTTATGAATTCATTAAGAATGAGTTAGTTGCATATTGTCAAAACGGTCATTATATTTGCGACAAAATTGGCTTTGGTGCAAAACAGATTTAATTTAAAAGTGTATATTTGATCAAGTTCATTTTAGGAATTTCAATTAACCTGTCAACTTACTTATGAAAGGACCCTTATTTTATTCAAAAATCTTGCTCTTTGGTGAATATGGAATTATTAAAGATTCCAAAGGACTATCGATACCGTATAACTTTTATAATGGAGCCCTTAAAAAGGACATCAATCCTTCAGAAATGGCAAAGAAGTCTAATGCCAATTTAAAAGCATTTGCTACTTATCTAAAATCGCTGGATACTGAACTTGTAAAGTTCGATTTAGAACAATTAAATAATGATGTGGAATCGGGAATGTATTTTGATTCTTCAATTCCTCAGGGATACGGAGTGGGAAGCAGTGGAGCATTGGTAGCAGCTATTTACGACAAATATGCACAGAATAAGATAACTGTTTTAGAAAACTTGACAAGAGACAAATTGCTTAAGTTAAAGTCGGTTTTTTCTGAAATGGAATCGTTCTTTCACGGAAAATCATCAGGGTTGGATCCTTTAAACAGTTATTTAAGTTTGCCAATTCTTATCAATTCCAAAGATAATATCGAGGCGACAGGAATTCCTAATCAAAGTACTAAGGGAAAAGGAGCGGTCTTTTTACTGGACAGCGGAATTACAGGTGAAACTGCACCTATGGTAAGGATTTTTATGGAAAATATGAAACAGGAAGGATTCCGTAAAATGATAAAGGACCAGTTTATAAAACATACCGATGCGTGTGTGGATGACTTTTTAAAGGGTGATATTAAGTCACTTTTCAAGAATACTAAAAGACTGTCTAAAGTTGTTCTTAATCATTTTAAACCAATGATTCCGCAACAATTCCATGAACTATGGAAAAAGGGAATTGAATCCAATGCGTATTATTTAAAATTATGTGGCTCAGGAGGCGGTGGCTATATTCTTGGATTTACTCAAGATCTTGAAAAAGCACAACGATTTCTTAAAAATCATAAATTGGAAGTTGTTTACAACTTTTAGGGCTTAGTCATTTATATGACAAATAATCTTTTTTAAAATTCTCATGTTATCTCGAAATCAAAAAGACGTGCTGTTAAAATTCTTTAGCATGTTTTCTGTTGTGAGAGGTTATAACATTCTAATTGTAGTAATTGCTCAGTATTTAGCATCTATTTATATAATGGCTCATGACAGACCATTAGGAGAAGTTGTTTTTGATCTTAACCTGTTTTTTTTGGTCTTAGCATCATCCGCAACGATAGCCGGAGGTTATATAATTAATAGTTTTTACGATTCAGAAAAAGACTTGATAAACAGGCCCATTAAAACGTCCCTGGACAGGATTGTAAGTCAAAACACAAAGCTTTCTTTTTATTTTATCCTAAATTTTATGGCTGCTATTATGGCTAGCTATGTGTCTTTTCGTGCGGTTGTATTTTTTTCAATTTACATTTTTGGAATCTGGTTTTATTCTCACAAGCTTAAAAAACTACCCTTAATTGGTAATTTAACTTCGGCAATCCTGACAATCACACCGTTCTTTGCCATATTTCTGTATTACAAGAATTTTGAACTTGTCATTTTTGTACATGCCCTCTTCTTGTTTTTGATCATCTCAATGAGAGAATTGACCAAAGATCTGGAAAATATCAAGGGTGATTTAGCACTAAATTATCATACAATACCGGTTGTCTATGGTGTGAAAGCTTCAAAAATCATGCTTACTATATTAGTTGGATTAACACTTATTCCAACTTATTTTCTAATGAATTATTTCCCAATAGGTAAGATGAACTATTTTTTCTATTTAAGCATTGTTCTTTTAATTGGGTTTCTGGTTTTACTATGGAGATCAAGTTCGAAGTCACAATTTTTACTATTGCACAATATCTTAAAGATAATAATATTGGCAGGTGTATTTTGTATACCTTTAATTGACGTGAATTTGTTGCTTAATCGAATTATTTAAATCTATATTTGCAAAAATTTTAACCATGGGCAAAATGCAAGGGAATAAAGGTAGGAAAGACACTTTTAAAGGTAGAAAAGAAGGGAAAAGACGTTTTTCAAATAATAATCCTTCTGCTAAAAAAAGCCCACCTCAAGCGAAGTCAAATCCTGACGAAATTAGGCTAAATAAATACATTGCTAATTCAGGCATTTGTTCAAGACGTGAAGCCGATATGCATATAAGTATAGGCAGTGTAACCGTAAATGGAAAGGTTGTTACAGAGATGGGTTATAAGGTTAAATTAAATGATGAAGTTCGTTTTGATGGTTCAAGGGTTACTCCGGAAAAAAAGGTCTATGTTTTACTCAACAAACCAAAAGGATTTGCCACAACAACCAGTGAGAATAAAGAAAAGACGGTTATGGATCTGGTTTCCAACGCTACGAATGCAAATATTAAGCCTATTGGAAGACTAGGAAGAAATTCTACGGGATTATTATTATTTACAAATGATGATGAAGTTGTTAAAAAATTCACGCACTCTAAAAAAGGGGTAGCTCGATTGTTCCATATTGAATTGGATAAGAATTTAAAACATGATGATCTTAAAACCATTCAGCAAGGATTTAAAATAGAAGGTAAAGAAATTGCTGTAGAAGAGATAAGCTACATAGATGGTGCCAGTAAAAAAGAAATAGGATTAAAAATCAAGAATACAGGAAACACGATCATTCGTACCATTTTTGAACATTTTAGGTATAATATTATTAAACTGGATTGTGTCACAATAGGGCATTTGACCAAAAAAGATATTCCTCGAGGACATTGGAAACATCTAACCGAACAGGAAATAAATACTCTAAAAATGCTGTAACTCGTTATTTTGCTAAAAAAATTTAAAAAAAACTGTGAAATTAAATTTTTTGTATTTCATTTGTATAGAATATAGCTAAACAAATTGAAACCTGTTTTTATGTTCGGGCTTTTGAAAATTAGGGAGTCAAATTCAAAAGCGGCTTACAGAATAAGCAACCGGATTTTAGAGCTAACTTCCGTTCTTACTATTTATGCTAGTCAGCATAACTATGGCTTTATACCTACAACTCAAAGTCAGATCCAGATTTGATAAGTATTCGTTATTATTGTTTATAACATAAATTCTTTGTTTTTTAACAACCAATTTCAATTTTAATGAATACAAAATATATAGATTTAATAAACCAAACATTCTATTTTCCACAAGAAGAATTCAGGCTGGAAAATAAAAGTTTACATTTTCATGATATCGATTTGATGGAACTTGTTGAGCAATATGGTGCGCCTCTAAAGTTTACCTATTTACCTCAAATATCGAATAATATCAACAGAGCTAAAAAATGGTTTCATAATGCTTTTAAAAAACATAATTACCAAGGAAAGTATTTGTACAGCTATTGCACGAAAAGTTCACATTTTAAGCATGTTTTTGATGAAGCATTTAAAAATGATATTCATATCGAAACCTCCTCTGCCTTTGACATTGATATCGTTGAAACTTTAAAGAAGGAAGGAAAGATCAATAACAAGACATATGTTCTCTGTAATGGATTTAAACGAGCAAAATACATTTCAAATATTGCTAAATTGATCAATAGCGGACATAAGAACTGTATCCCAATAATTGATAATTATGAAGAAATAAGTCTGCTTACTCAGGAAACAAATAAAAAATTCAATATTGGTATTAGAATTGCGTCAGAGGAAGAACCAAAATTTGAATTCTATACTTCAAGATTAGGTATTGGATATAAAAATATAGTGCCATTTTATAAAGATCAAATTCAAAACAATAAAAAAGTTGAGCTAAAAATGCTGCACTTTTTTATTAATACAGGGATAAGAGATAATGCATATTACTGGAATGAACTTACCAAATGTTTAAAAGTTTATACAAGTTTAAAAAAACTATGCCCGCAATTGGATAGCTTAAATATTGGCGGTGGATTTCCTACAAAAAATTCCCTGGCTTTCGAATTTGATTATGAATATTTAGTCGATGAGATCGTAAACCTTATTAATGAAGTTTGTGCAGAGGAAGAGGTAGACGTTCCAAATATATTTACTGAATTTGGGAGTTTTACTGTAGGAGAAAGCGGAGGAGCCATTTATGAGGTATTATATCAAAAACAACAGAACGACCGAGAGAAATGGAATATGATAAATTCATCATTTATCACCACATTGCCGGATTCCTGGGCCATTAACAAACGATTTATCATGCTACCGGTGAATCGCTGGAATGACACGTATGAACGGGTTTTACTTGGGGGATTAACATGTGATAGTGATGATTATTATAACAGTGAGCAACATATGAATGCTATTTATTTACCTAAATTCAATAAGGATAAACCTCTGTACATCGGGTTTTTTAATACAGGAGCTTATCAGGAATCTATTGGAGGTTACGGCGGTTTGCAACACTGCCTGATTCCGGCACCTAAGCACATATTGATTGATAAAGATGAAGAAGGACATATCGTAACGCGGTTATTTAGAGAACAGCAAACCAGCGAAGATTTTCTTAAAATACTGGGTTATAATGAAGATAATACAGATAAATCAACAAAATTTAATAAATTATTAAACCGAGAAACGGTAACAAACTAAAAAGTATTTAAATTAATTACAATGAAAACCAAAACGTATGCTGGCATTCCAGAAGAATTTGCCAGATTGGAAAATGCAAAAATTGTTCTAATCCCTGTTCCTTATGATGGAACAAGTACATGGCAGAAAGGAGCTGATAAAGGTCCGGAAGCATTTCTAAATGCTTCAGAGAACATGGAACTTTATGATATTGAAACAGATACAGAAGTATATAAACAAGGTGTATATTTAACAGAGCCCGTTACTGAGAATTCATCACCGGAGGCACTAGTTAATGCTGTACACAAAGTGACAAAAGAATATATTAAAAGAAATAAGTTTGTTACTATTTTTGGAGGTGAGCATTCAATTTCAATAGGTACAATACGTGCTTTTAACGAACATTTTAATAGTCTTACAGTTTTACATATTGATGCCCATGCAGATCTGAGAAAGGAATATGAAGGATCCAAATGTAACCACGCTTGTGCTGTTTACGAAGCAAGTCAAACGACAAATTTGGTGCAGGTTGGAATAAGATCCATGGATGTGATTGAAAAGACAATTATGGAGGAGGACAAAACCTACTTTGCTCATGAAATGGCCTTAGATGACACCTGGATGGATTCAGCAATCGATCAAATGACCGACAATGTCTTTATCACCTTTGATCTGGATGCCCTTGACCCGTCTATTATGCCATCAACGGGCACTCCTGAGCCTGGTGGACTCTTGTGGTTTGAAACCTTGGAATTTTTAAAACAAGTATTCGCTGAAAAAAATGTGGTTGGGTTTGATATTATGGAATTATGTCCAAATTCAAAAGCGAAAGCTTCAGATTTCTTGGCAGCGAAATTGTATTACAAAATGTTAAGCTATAAGTTCTTAGATGAGAATGTAGATGATGAATACGATAACACTTATGACAGTGCAAAACAAAAAGTAAATCCTGCGAAATTCGATGACGAAGATGAAGACTACTAAAGGAGCCATCTCAAATTTCATTGAGAAATATTATTTGCATTTCAATGCAGCTGCTTTGGTTGATGCCGCCAAGGGGTATGAAGAACAGCTAAATAACGGGTCCAAAATGCTGGTGTCTTTGGCAGGAGCAATGAGCACAGCAGAATTGGGTAAGATATTTGCTGAAATGATCCGTCAGGATAAAGTACAGATCATTTCATGTACTGGCGCAAATCTTGAAGAGGATATTATGAATTTAGTGGCACATTCTCATTATAAAAGAGTCCCAAATTATCGTGATCTAACGCCTCAGGATGAATGGGAACTTTTAGAAAAAGGACTTAATCGTGTAACTGATACCTGTATTCCTGAAGAAGAAGCATTTAGAAGGCTTCAAAAGCATATTCATAAAATATGGAAAGATGCCGAAGCAAAAGGTGAACGTTACTTTCCGCATGAATATATGTACAAAATGCTGTTATCCGGTGTACTGGAAGAGCATTATGAGATTGATTTAAAAGACTCATGGATGTATGCAGCGGCAGAAAAGAATTTACCTATTATTGTCCCGGGTTGGGAGGATAGCACAATGGGGAATATTTTTGCAAGCTATGTACTTAAAGGTGAATTAAAGGCAAGTACCATGAAATCTGGGATAGAGTATATGACCTTTCTGGCAGACTGGTACACCAACAATTCAAAAAAGGGTATAGGATTTTTTCAAATTGGAGGAGGTATAGCAGGTGATTTTCCAATTTGTGTAGTGCCAATGCTATATCAGGACATGGAACGAACCGACACGCCTTTCTGGAGTTATTTTTGCCAGATCAGTGATTCAACAACCAGCTATGGTTCCTATTCGGGCGCAGTCCCAAACGAGAAAATTACTTGGGGAAAACTGGATATTGATACACCTAAGTTTATAATTGAAAGTGATGCAACCATAGTTGCACCATTAATATTCGCTTATTTATTAGACATGTAACCAACTAAAAAATGATACGTAAAATTGTAGATTATCAAAAATTAAACGAAGACATATTAGATCTTCTGGTAGAAAAGTTCCCTGATGGATATGACGATTCAGATATCATTTCCTTCAGAAATGCAAATAACGAAATAGTTGAAGCTGTTGAGGTAAGGACTGAAGATACTATTTATCTGGTGAAAGTGGGCAAAAGATTGGTTCAAGCTATGGAGGACCATGATGACGACGAGGATGTGGATGATACGATTCCTGAATCTGAAACTGACGAGGTTGACTTTGAGGACGTTGAAACAGACGATGAGGACGATATGGATTAAATCATGATGAGATGGAAAAGGCTGTTTTTAAGAAATATGAAGATGGTTATTATACGTTCATCTTCGATTCCGGTTTAGAAATGATCTTTGAAGAAGTTCATCCAAAAGTACTGTACCAGTTTGATTTAAGAAATGATCCTTTGCTTTTAGGAAAATCATTTGAAATTGCATTTACAGAAATTTTTGATGATTCTGATGAAGATTTCGTAATTTACAGAATAGAAAGACTTCAAAAACTTTAACGCTTTACAATATGAACACATCATTTCACATCTCGCTACCATGTAGCGATGTAAAGGCAACTAAGAACTTTTACAAGTATGTAATTGGAGGAACTTTAGGCCGTTTTAATGATAACTGGGTTGATGTCAATCTTTTCGGGCATCAGCTTACATTCACTAAAGCCGGGAAATTTGACTTTAGTAACCCAAATTATGTCTTTGAAGGAAAAATTTTGCCATCATTCCATTTTGGGATTATTCTGGATAAGAAAAACTGGGAAGAGGTTAATAAAAGGCTGAAAGCTCAAAAACTTGAACTGGTTGATAAAGCAACATTTTTAAAAGGTCAGCCGGGAGAGCATTCTTCTTTCTATGTGAAGGATCCTAACGAGTATATGCTTGAATTCAAATGTTTTAAGGATCCTAAAGATATCTTTAATAAATGATTTTATGAGTTGTGCTAGATGAAGATTCTTTTTTAAAATTATTTTGAGAATTTAGACTGAATTATTACTAAATTTATGTAATCTTTTTAGTGGTTTATGACGTATATAGTTAAATTTTAACCACGTGTTATCTCTTCCATAAAAGAGGTTACTAAAAGCTTTCGGACTTGAAGTGGCAAATCTCCGAAGAAAACTCTCGTATTAATTTAATTATCACCTTATTATGAAATCAAATTATATAAAAATTGGTTTAATTGTTTTTTTAGTGTTTGCAGGATTAACCTCCTTTACTTCAATATCTAATCAGGAAAGATCAACTTTAATTGGCATCTATGACGGTCATGAAGATTATGGATACAATTTCATTTATTTGGACGCCAATAAAGATGAAAGAACAATGACCTTTCAGGAAATAGATGAAGCTGTTTTAGATCAATATGATTTAGATTCAGAAGATATGCTGGCCGCAAAATTTGAAATTACCTACACAACTTCTTATGAAACTGAAATTGATGAAGATGGCACCGAATATGAAAATGAAATAAATACCATTACGGCTTTAAAGCCATTGTAAATAATCATATTTTAAATAAATGATTTAAAAGGCTGCTTAACTAAGTAGCCTTTTTTATTGACATATTTTTAAATAATAATTCCCAAAGAAATACGCTATAAACAACCATATATTCCAAGCCAATGATCAATAGGTTTTCTGTATTATTATTGGCATAGGCCAGATAACTTAATATGATCACAAAACTCCACACCAATGGGAATTTATAATTAGTAAAGATGCTTAAAATTAAAAGGGTTGCAATATACCATGGGTGGACAGTAGTTGCTGTAAAAAAGTAAAATGACAGAACAAATAGCATCGAGGTAATAATTTGATCTAAGGATTTATTGTTTCTGAATAATGTAATGATCAATACAAATAAGATCACCACAACAGGTATATACTTTCCTATAATTGCTATTTCATTATAACCTCTAAATAAATATCCAATGTCTCGAGCAACATAGTAAAAGCTTGCATTAAACTCAAAATTCTGGAACCATAGACCTACAGTCTCGGTATAGTTATTAAAAAATTCAGAAGAATAAAAAGGAACAAAAAACAAAGCCGTAATTAATCCTACAATTACATAAAACCTAAGACTTTTTTTCCAATCAGTTTTCTGAAAAAACAGCGGTAAAAAGATCAAAGGGATTAATTTAACCGAGACAGAGCAGGCCAGAACAAATGCCGATTGTCTCCATTTCCCTATATGCAGTAAATATAAACTCCAAACCAGGAAAAAGATCATAACTGCTTCAAAATGGAGATTCCCGGTTAATTCAATGATTATGAACGGATTTAGTACATACCAGAATATGTTGTGAATAGGAAGCTTTAGTTTTGCCAATAATCTTTTACCATAATGTAATGTTCCAAAATCAGCAGCAATTATGATCAGACGCATTCCTAAAACAGAACTAAGTATACCATTGCCTGGAATTAAATTAGCTAAAACAAAGCACAACTGGTTTAATGGTGGATAGTTGGTGTAATGACTGCCGTTTAGAGTCCCCATGCCTTCATACAATTCCTTTGCCTGAGCAATTGGGAACTCCCCTTTCGAAATAAAAAATTCAGGAGTGGATAAATAGGGGTTCCAGCCTTCAAGTAACATCCTGCCATCCCAAATAAAACGGTAAAAATCTTGTGAGAGATTGGGTATTGAAAGCAGAAAAACAGCACGAAATAAGAATGAAATAAAGGTTAAGAATTTAACATTGTCTTTCTGGAATTTCATAAGAGCAAGGAACAAGACAAACAAACCTATATAAAGGCTTAAAAGTTTGACTAGATCTGTTCTAATGAGATCGTATGCAAAAAGGGAATAACATATAA